>JBOGZX010000249.1:0-5719 GCA_050697615.1 Gaiellaceae bacterium | reverse complement strand
GGCGATCGGTGAGCGCTTTCGGGCGCTTGCGGGAGAGCTCGATGAGCGTCGTCGGCGTCTGTGGGCGGCGGCCGAGGCGCGTTCGCATGGGCGGGGTGGAGTGAGCGCGGTCGCGCGCGCGACGGGGATGTCTCCGACGACGATCCACAGGGGGCTGCGCGAGCTGGCCTCGGGCGAGGCGCTCGAGCCGGGCCGGGTGCGCCGCCCCGGCGGCGGCCGCAAGCCGCTGAGCGAGCAGGACCCGACGTTGGTGGCGGACTTGGAGCGTCTGCTCGACGCCGAGAGCCGCGGCGATCCCTGCTCGCCGCTGCGCTGGACGGCGAAGAGCGTGCGCAACCTCGCCGACGCCTTGCGTGAGCTCGGCCATGAGGCGCACTTCACGACGGTCGCCAAGCTCTTGCGCGGCCTCGGCTACAGCCTGCAGGCGAACGCGAAGACCAGGGAGGGGGCCTCCCATCCCGACCGCGACGCCCAGTTTCGCCACATCAACAACACGGTTGCGGCGGCGCTCGAGGCCGGTGAGCCGGCGATCTCGGTCGATGCCAAGAAACGCGAGCTGGTCGGGGACTTCAAGGCTGTCGGCCGCGAGCTGGCGCCGAAGGGCCGCCCGGTCGAGGTGCGCAGCCACGACTTCAAGGACAAACAGCTCGGCCACGCGATCCCCTACGGTGTCCTCGACCTGACCCGCGACGAGGGCTGGGTCAACGTCGGGATCGACAGCAACACCGCCCAGTTCGCGGCCGCCTCGATCCTGGGCTGGTGGCAGCAGCTCGGCCGCGAGCGCTACCCGCAGGCGAGCACGTTGACAATCACCGCCGACTGCGGCGGCTCAAACGGAAACCGCCTGCGCCTCTGGAAGACCGAGCTGCAACGGCTCGCCGACAGCACCGCGCTGACGATCCAGGTCTGCCACTTCCCGCCCGGCACCAGCAAGTGGAACAAGATCGAGCACCGCCTCTTCAGCTTCATCTCGCAGAACTGGCGCGGCAAACCGCTGCTCAGCCACGAGGTGATCATCAACCTGATCGCCGCGACCTCGACCCGCACCGGCCTCAAGGTCTACGCCCGCCTCGACCAGCGCGACCACCCCAGGAAAATCGTCGTCACCGACGCCCAGCTCGCCGCGGTCAACCTCACAGGCCACGCGTTCCACCCCGAGTGGAACTACACGATCTCACCGACACCCACCAACACCACCCAGCCACCACGTTGAAGACCTACAGGCCCTAAGCGTTGGCTGCGCTCAGGGCGACGGACTGGCTGCGAGCTTACCGCTCCCAGCTGAGCCCACGACTTCGCTCGAGGGCGATGACGCGCCGGAGCATCCGCAGGTTCTCCAGGTCGACCTCGCGACCTCTTGCTCCGAGCATGCGCGCGAGGTCACCAAGCGAGGCGACCGATGGCCGAACGCCTTGGCCGAGAGGCTCGCGAGTCGCAGCACGGCGGAGGTCGTCGTAGCCCCGTGTCCCTTCCGGTTCCGGGACGACCTTGAGCTCGCCGGCGTCGGTTCGGAGTGGAACCACCGGCTCGAGCGAGTGCTCATCGAATCGAAGCTCGCGGCCGTCCTCGCGTCGCGCATTGAGGTCGCGAAGGGCCTCGCCGAGGCGGCGCAGGTTCTCGGGCCGGGTCGACGGCACGATGTCGATACCACTCGTCAGTTCCTCGGAGCCCTGAACCACCCGGGCGAAGGCGCCGATGACGACATACGTCACCCGGTGCCGGTCGAGCGCCTTGAGCACCGCATAGGGGTCGAAGCGCGTCCGAGTGGAAGCGGCCATCTCAGTCGTGCCGTGCCCGTAGAAGCTTGCGCACGCGATCCTGAGGCGACCGAACGAGGTTCTTGGCGATGCGACTGTCTCTGGTCCGGTTGGGCTCCAGCGGCCTTAACACGAAGTCCAACTCGAAGCCGCAGGCCTCGACGAGCTCGACCCTGGTTCCGCAACGAGTACGGCGCGACGGAGTCGACGCTTCGCGACTACGAGGCGGTGCTCGCGCGGATGAGCCTCACGCTGGCGGACAAGGAGCCGATCGACGTCTCCGTCGACGACCTTCGAGACGTCATCGACCTATGGGGCGAGCGTTCGCCGCGGACCCGGCAGAAGGTCACGCAAGCACCCGCGCGACCGTCTCGCGCTCTTCTGCCTGCTCCTACTCGGCGTTCGCAGAGGCGAGCTGGCCGGTATCCAGGTTCGCGACTTCGACGCCCACCGCTGCTCACTCCGCGTGTACGGCAAGGGTCGCAAGGAACGAGTCCTTCCGCTTCGCGGCCCGGTGCTCGCCGAGCTGCGGCTCTTCCTCAGCACCGATCTCCCCCACGTCCGCCGCCCGCCCGAGCCGGACGACTTCCTGCTCTACCCGACGAAGAAGGTCTACGACGGCCGCGGCATGGAAGGTCAGCAGCTGCTCGCCGTCCGCGCGTACCCGAAGAAACGTCCGAGTCCGCAAGCCGTTCATCGCTGGTGGTACCGGCAGCTGCAGGCCGCAGGGCTCGTCGGCCGTGACGTCACGCACGGGCTCAACATGCACCTCGCCCGCCACACCTTCGCCACCGAGCTGCGCCGGGTCGCCGGCATCGACGCCGCGTCCCAGGCACTCGGCCACGCCGACCTCAACACGACGCTCGGCATCTACGGTCATCGCGACCAGACCGACCTCGAGAGCGCGATGGACGCCTACGCAAGTTGGCTTGAACAGCAACGGGAGAACGAAATCGTTCCCCCCGAAGCTGACCGCTGAATCGGCTCTACTGAGCCGGAAAGTGGAGGCGGCGGGAATCGAACCCGCGTCCGCGGACGCACCGGTGTGAACGTCTACAAGCTTAGGCCGCCCTTGAGATTCGCCCGGCGGCCGGTGTGCGACCGACCTACCGTCGAGCTAGCCCTCCTGAAGTGTCGCGCCGCCGGCGAGTGGCTTTCCTTTGGCGCCGAGCCCGCTGGTTGATGCCGCCTCCGGGACGCGGGCCTGCCCGGGGCGACACGCTGATCTAAGTCGCTAGGACTTAGGCAGCGAGTGCGAGATCGTGATCCGCACTTGCGTTTGTTTCCGGTTGTTTTAGGAGGCCGACCGGAGACCTCCGCTTGCAGCTCACCCGGAGAACCGACCACGTCGAAGCCATGGCGCCCCCGTATGTTTGTCGTTGTGCGCACATTGTAGCCGCGCGTCGAGTGCACAGCTAGCGCCGGCTCTTCAGCGCCCGCTCCATCTGGCGCTTCGCGTCGCGGTCGGCGACGTCGCGGCGCTTGTCCCGCTGCTCCTTGCCGCGCGCGAGCGCGAGCTCGATCTTCGCGCGGCCGTCCTTGAAGTAGAGCTTCGTCGGCACCACGGTGAGGCCCTTCTCGCGCACCTTGCCGTACAGCGAGTCGATCTCGCGGCGGTGCAGCAGCAGCTTGCGCGGGCGCATCGGCTCGTGGTTCGCCCGGTTGCCGTGGTCGTACGTCGAGATCTCGACGCCGAGCAGCCACGCTTCCCCCTCGCGAATGTCGGCGAACGCCTGCGCGAGCGTCACCCGACCCTCGCGGAGCGACTTCACCTCGGTGCCGGTCAGCACGAGGCCCGCCTCCAGCCGCTCGAGCAGGTGATAGTCGTGCCGCGCCCGGCGGTTCTCTGCGATCAGCTTGTCGGCCACCGGGCGAGAGTAGCCGTCAGCGCGATCTCGACCCAGCGAGCGAGAGGTCGATCTTTCCCTCGCTGCGGGTGATCGTCTCCACCTTGACCTCGATCGCGTCGCCGAGCCGGTAGGCACGGCCGGTGGTGCGCCCGACGAGCGCGGTCGCGAGCGGGTCGAGCTCGAAGAACTCGCCGTGCAGCCGACGCGCGGGCAGAAAGCCCTCGAACACCTCGCCGAAGCGGATGAAGATGCCCGAGTTGATGACGCCGATGATCTCACCGTCCCACTGCTCCTCCCAGCCGCGCTCGAAGAGCCGGCGCTCGAGCAGCCAGGCCTCGCAGATCTCGTCGGCTAGGTACTCGATCTTCGCCGCCTCGCGCTCGCGCGCCGACGTGTGCTCCGCGAGCCCCTCCAGGTCACCGGGGACGGGATCGTCCGACAGTCCCAGCTCGCGCAGCAGCGCGCGGTGCACTACGAGATCGGGATAGCGGCGAATCGGAGACGTGAAGTGGGCGTAGGCCGCGCTCGCGAGCCCGGAATGGCCGAGGTTCCCGGGGTCGTAGCGCGCCTGCTTCAACGCGCGCAGCACGAGCGCCGGGAACGCCTCGCGGCCGCGGCCGGTCTGCGCCACGTACTCCGCAACACGCTTCGACGTCGCGCCGGCGAGCGTCGCCGCCTGTTGTGGCGTCAACCGCTCCGGAGCCGGCGGCGTCGGCACGCCGAGTGCGGCCAGCTTCTGTAGCAGCAACTCGACCGCCTGCGGATCCGGGCGCTCGTGCACCCGGTAGAGCGCCTCCCGCCGGCGGCCCGACAGGAACGCGCCAACGTGCTCGTTGGCGAGGATCATCAGCTCCTCGACCAGCATGTGCGCGTGCGGCTCGCCCTCGAGCCACGCCTCGGCGACCCCGCCCTCGCCGTCGAAGCGGAAGGCGACCTCGGGCGTCTGCACCTGCAGCGCGCCGCGGTCGAAGCGTTTCGCGCGCAGCTCGCGCGCAAGCTCGTCGTTCAGCGCGAGGGCGTCGAGGATCTCCGCTGGCGCCTCGCGCCGCTCGGCCTGTCCGTAGGTCAGGCGTGCGTCGGAGCGGATCACCGAGCGGTAGAACTGCGGCTCCCCGCGCGGCGGCAGCTCGACCGTCACGCACAACCGGTCCTGCTGCGGGCGCAGCGAGCAGAGATCGTCGGCGAGCTCGTGCGGAAGCATCGGCGCGACCCTCCCCGGCACGTAGGTCGAGAACGCTCGCTCAGACGCGCCGCGGTCGAGGGACGTGCCCGCGCCGACGTAGTACGAGACGTCTGCGATGTGCACCCAGGCGCGGATGCCGTCGGGCTCGCGGCGGAACGAGAGCGCGTCGTCGAAGTCCTTTGCCGTGTCGGGGTCGACCGTGTAGGTCAGCAGGTCGCGCAGGTCGACGCGGCTCGCGAAGTCGGGCTCCGGCGGGTCGTGGGGCTCGAAGCGGACGCGCGCGCCGCGCTCCACGAGCAACGCCTCGAGCACGTTCTCGACGTGGTCGGCCGGTCCGAGACCCTGCTCGACGTGTGCGCGGCCGCGGCCCGTGCGGACGACCGCCAGGTCGCCGTTCGCCAGCTCGCCACTGCATTTCGACTCGAGCACGACGGGAACGCCCGGGGTGAAGTACGGCTCGCCGACGACGAGCCGCCCGCGGCGGCCGACCTCGACGACGAGTCGCGCCGGCTCGGTCAGACGCGGAGGAAGCGGCGGATCGTCAGGCCCGAGCCTAGCGCACCGAGCCCTAGACCCATTCCGATCAGGATCAACGCGGTCAGCGGGAAGGCGAGCGCCCGCACGTCGGAGTCTCCCGACAGGTGGCCCAGGATCGCCGGGAGGGCGATCGTCTTGCCGATCACCAGGAAGAGAACCGCGAGGATCGAGCCGGCAAGACCGCAGAACAGGCCCTCGAGCATGAACGGACCACGCACGAACCAGTTCGTTGCACCGACGAGCTTCATCACCTCGATCTCACGTCTCCTGGAGAAGATCGACAGCCGGATCGTGTTCGCGATCAGGAGCGTCGACGCGATGATGAGAAGCACGACGGCGATCAGGAAGATGGGCGAGATGATCTTTCCGACCTTCAGGATGCGTCCCGAGTC
>JBOGZX010000248.1:0-3707 GCA_050697615.1 Gaiellaceae bacterium | reverse complement strand
GCGTGTTCGTCACCGAGTACGCGAGCCTGCCGATGCTCGCCTCCTGGGTGCTCCGGCAGGACGGCCGGGCGATCCCGGTCGCGCCGGACGAGCTGCGCCGCGAGGTGAAGGCCAGCCTCAAGCACGTCCAGGAGCTCCACGGGGGCGAGCCCTCGAAGCCCGCGCGCGAGTCGCACGTCCGCGAGGCCGAGGTCGTCGGCGAGCGCTCCTCCGGCCCGGTCACGCCCGAGCGCTTCGGCCTCCTCCAAGCGCTCCTCGCGTACCTCCTCGACGCCTGCGGCGAGGGCCGCGACGCGGTCATCCCGGCGGCCGAACTGATCGAGCGCTTCCAGATCCCGCCCGAGGAGCTCGAGGACGACCTCAACCTGCTCAACCTCGTCAACTTCGGCGGCGGCTGCTACGCCGTCTACGCCGAGCTGCAGGGCGACGAGGTGCACGTCGACAAGGAGCTCTTCGGCGACACGTTCCGCCGGCCGCCGCGCCTGACGCCGCTCGAGGCCCGCGCCATCCGCCTCGCGCTGGAGTTCGTCGGCCCGATGGTCGCCGCAGGCTCCCACTCCCCGCTCGACCGGGTGCGCGCCAAGCTCGAGGAGACGTTCGGCGCGTTCGACCTGACGCAGACTCCGGCCCCGCACGTCGGCGAGGAGGAGGGACTGGTCGAGAAGCTGACCCAGGCGATCGACGGGCACAGGCTCGTCGAGATCGAGTACCTGAAGCCGGAGGAGCAGGCCGTCGCGACGCGCACCGTGGAGCCGTACTCGATCGAGCGCCGTCTGCCGCACTGGTACGTGCACACGTGGGACACCGAGCGCGACCAGCCGCGCTCGTACCGGCTCGACCGGATGCGCAAGGCAAAGGTGCTGCGCAAGACGTTCGCCGCGCGCGAGGGCTTCGACCCGTCGGAGCTGCACACGGCCACGACCGCCAGGATCTGGTACTCGCCGGTGGTTGCGCGCTGGGAGGTCGAGAAGGGCGCACGGCCGCTCGTCGACGGCAGTGCGCTCGCAGAGAAGGCCGTCGGCAGCGCCGAATGGCTCGTGGGCGAGGTCGTCTCCTATCGCGGCGAGGCGATCGTGCTCGAGCCTCCGGAGCTCCGCGCCCGCGTCGCGCATCGCGCGCGCGAGCTCGCGGCGGAGCTGCGCCCGGCGAAGACGAAGCTCTAAGCCTGGATCCACCGGGATGCGTGTCCGCGGGGCGTTCGGCTGGGCCGTCAGGACGTGGCGCGGCAGCGAGGGACGGGCCCGGGGCCCGGCCGTCGCTGCCGTGGAGCGGCCTGGCGAGCCCAGACGGGCGCACCGCCCACGCAGATCGGTGGATCCTGGCTAAGCACAACGCTCGCGCACGCGCGCGAGCGCCCAGGCAGCGTGCTCGGAGACGACTTCGTCCTCGTCGGCCGCGAAGCGCTCGAGCAGCGGCTCGTGCTCGGCACCGCCCACGTTCCCGAGCGCCACCAGCGCGTTCCGGCGCAGCCAGCGCGCGTCGTTCCGCGGGACGTAGAGACGGTCGAGCTCGGCGGCCAGCGCGCGTCCGTCGGCCTCGAGCCAGGCGACCAGGTCGACGTGACCGCGACCGGTCTCGGGAAAGGCCGAGCCGCGCTTCTGCGCACCGCGGTTCCAGGGGCAGACGTCCTGGCAGATGTCGCAGCCGTACACCTGGGCGCCGAGCGCGGCCCGATAGGGCTCCGGGATCGCGGCGGGCGCCTGCGTCCAGTAGGAAAGGCACCGGGTCGCGTCGAGCGTCCCGGGCTCGTCGAGCGCCCCCGTGGGACAGGCGTCGACACAGAGGCGGCAGCGTCCGCAGTCGACGTCGAGGGGCTCCGTGCTCTCCAGCTCGAGATCGCTGATCAGGGTGCCGATCACGACCCACGAGCCGTGGCGCGGCGTGATCAGCATCGTGTTCTTGCCGTAGAACCCGACGCCGCTCCGGGCAGCGGCCTCGCGGTCGACGTGCTGGTTCGCGTCGACCAGCACCCGGTAGCCGCCTCCGAGCCGGCGGCCCAGCTCGTCTAGCTTCTCGCGCAGGGCGGCGTACGCGTCGGCCCAGGCGTACCGCGCGAGCCGCCCCTCGCCCGCTGCGAGCGGCGCCTCGGGCTCCCAGTAGCCCAGCACCGCGGAGACCACGCTGCGGGCGCCCGGCAGCAGCGACTCCGGATGGCAGGACTGCTCGGGCCGCGCCATCGTGAACTTCATCCCGGCGAACAGGCCGCGTTCCCGCCGCTCGAGGATGTGGCGCTCCGTCGCCTCGTACGCCTCCGCGCGGGTCACGCCCAGCGCGTCGAAGCCGAGCTCGTCACCCAACCGGCGGACCTCCTCGGCGGTCATGCGAGGATTGTGCCTGCATGAAGGCGATCCGCATCCACGAAGACGGCGGCCCCGAGGTCCTGCGCTACGAGGACGTCCCCGACCCGGAGCCCGGCGACGGCGAGGTGCTCGTCGAGTTGCGTGCGGCGTCGCTGAACCATCTCGACGTCTGGATCCGCAAGGGCCTGCCGTCCGTCCCGAAGCCGAGGATCCTCGGCGCCGACGGCGCGGGCCTGATCGCCGGAACGGACGAGCGCGTCGTGATCAACCCGTCGATCATGCACGGCGGCAAGACGCACATCGTCGGCGAGACGAGGGACGGCACCCACGCGGAGCTGATCGCCGTGCCGCGGGAGTACGTCCACCCCATTCCCGGCGACCTGTCGTTCGAGGAGGCCGCCGCCTTCCCGCTGGTCTTCGAGACGGCGTACCGGATGCTCGTCACGCGGGCGGGCCTCCTGCCCGGCGAATGGGTGCTGATCTGGGGTGTCGGCGGCGGCGTCGCGAGCGCCGCCATGCTGATCGCGAAGGCGCTCGGCGCGCAGGTCGTGGTGACGTCCTCGAGCGAGACGAAGCTCGCCCGCGCGCGCAAGCTGGGTGCCGACGCGACGGTCGACCACGAGTCGGAGGACGTCGTCGCGGCAGTCAAGGAGGTGACCGGCGGCGGCGCCCACGTCGTCGTCGACGACGTCGGCGAGGCCACCTGGCGGCGCAGCCTCGACGCGGCGCGCCCCGAGGGGCGGATCGTCGTGTGCGGCGCGACGACCGGCCCGAACCCGCCCGCCGCGCTGCACCGGCTCTGGTGGAAGCAGCTCTCGGTGCTCGGCTCGACGATGGGCGCGCCGGCGGACTTCCAGGGCGTCTACGACCTGATCGCGGCGGGGAAGGTGCGACCGCTGGTCGACCGGGTGTACCCGCTCGCGGAGGCCGTCGCCGCACACGAACGACTCGAGGCCGGCGAGCAGCTCGGCAAGATCGTGCTGCGGATTCCCGGGTAGGAGGCCGGGCCCAGCCTGGCTCAGCCGAAGCCGAGGATGAACTTGGCGTCGTCGGACATCCGCTCCGGCGTCCACGGCGGGTCGAAGGTCAGCTCCGACTCCACGCTCTCGACGCCCGGAAGCTCGCCGACCGCCCGGTCGATGTCCTCCTGGATCATCTGTCCCGCCGGGCAGCCCATCGACGTGAGCGAGTAGGTCACCCTCACTTTCGGCCCGTCGACCTCCGCGTCGTAGAACAGCCCGAGCTCGACGATGTCCATCCCGAGCTCGGGATCCTCGACCTGGCGCAGGGCCTCGACGACCTCGTCGTTGCTCGGCATGATTGAAGGCTAGCTCACACGACCTGGCGGGCGCGGTCGGCGCCCAGCAGGACCAGCTCGACAACCTCGTCGATCGCGCGCTCCACATT
>JBOGZX010000247.1:0-2662 GCA_050697615.1 Gaiellaceae bacterium | reverse complement strand
ACCCGCAAAACTCACGCCTCCGAGACGAACGAGGAACCTAGATGGCCTTCTACATCGCCCGCCGACTGTTCTGGACCCTGATCGTCGTCGCGGCCGTGATCGGCATCACGTTCATCGTCTTCTACGTCCTGCCTTCGGGCGACCCGGCGCTCCGGTTCGCCGGCAAGAATCCGAATGCGGTGGAGCTGGAGCTGATCCGGCACCGGCTCGGCCTCGACCGGCCCTGGTACGTCCAGTTCGGCAAGTTCATCAAGACGTTCTTCACCGGCGACCAGTACGGCTGGCCCGGGCTCGGCTACACCTTCTCCGGCCAGACGTCGGTGCTGCACCTGATCGTCCAGCGCGCACCGCGGACGCTCACGCTGATCGCGGGCGCAGCCATCCTCTGGCTCACGAGCGGCGTGACGATCGGCGTCATCTCCGCCGTCAAGCGGCGCACCCTCACCGACCGCGCCGCGATGGGATTCGCGCTCTTCGGCATCTCGGCGCCGGTGTTCTGGCTCGGGCTGATGGGCCTCTACATCTTCTGGCGGAAGCTGGGCTGGTCGGCCGGCAGCGGCTACGTGTCCCCCGCCGACAGCGTCACCGGATTCTTCTCGCACATGTGGCTTCCCTGGGTGACGCTGGCGCTGCTGTATGCCGCGTTCTACGCCCGGATGACGCGCAACAACCTGCTCGAGACGCTCGGCGAGGACTACATCCGGACCGCGCGGGCCAAGGGACTGACCGAGCGGCGCGTGATCTTCAAGCACGGGCTGCGCGCGAGCCTGACCCCGATCGTGACCATGTTCGGCATGGACATCGCGCTGCTCGTCGGAGGCGCGGTGATCACCGAGTCCGTCTTCAACCTGCAGGGCCTCGGCTACCTTGCGATCAACGGGGCGTTGACGCAGGATCTACCGACGGTGCTCGGCGTCGTGCTGCTCGCCGCCATCGCCGTAGCGCTCATGAATCTGATCGTCGACATCCTGTACGCCTTCCTCGACCCACGGGTCCGCTACGCGTGAGCACGGCCGACCAGCGCCGCCTGCTCGAGGTGCGCGGTCTGACGGTTCGCTTCCCCACGCCCGACGGCGTCGTGCAGGCGGTCAGCGACGTCACCTACTCGCTCAGCCGCGGCGAGACGCTCGGAGTCGTCGGCGAGTCCGGCTCGGGCAAGAGCGTCTCGAACCTCGCGATCATGGGCCTGCTCAACCGCAGCCGCACCCTGATCTCCGGAGAGGTCGACTTCCTCGGCCGCGACCTGCTCACGCTGCCGTCGTCCGAGCTGCGGAAGATCCGCGGCAAGGAGATCGCGATGGTCTTCCAGGATCCGTTCGCCTGCCTGCACCCGATGTACCGCGTCGGAGACCAGATCTCCGAGGCCGTGCTCGCTCACTCGCACGTCGGCAAGCACGCGGCGCGCGCCCGGGCGGTGGAGCTGCTCGATCACGTCGGGATCCCGAACGCAAAGAGCCGGGCGCGCGACTACCCGCACCAGTACTCGGGCGGCATGCGCCAGCGCGCGATGATCGCGATGGCGCTCGTGCACAACCCGGCGATCCTGATCTGCGACGAGCCCACCACCGCGCTCGACGTGACCGTGCAGGCGCAGATCCTCGAGCTGATCGAAGAGGTCAAGCGCGAGTTCGACATCGGCGTGATCCTCGTCACCCACGACCTCGGCGTGATCTCCGAGAGCGCGAACTCGGTGCTCGTGATGTACGCCGGGCGGATCATGGAGTATGGCCCGGCGGACGAGATCTTCCGGCGACCGCAGCACCCGTATACGTGGGGCCTGCTCGACTCGATGCCGTCGGTCGAGCGCAGGCTCGCGGCGCTCGTACCGATCGAGGGCTCGCCGCCGTCGCTGCTCAACCCGCCGTCCGGCTGCCCGTTCCACCCCCGCTGCCCGTACGTCTTCGAGCCGTGCTCGATCAAGCGGCCGCCGCTGGAGAAGCCCGTTCCCGAAGCGCATCTCGGCGCATGCCACCTACCGTGGGAGAAAAAGATCGAGCTCGGCAGCCGGCGGTCGATCGACCGTCTCGGAGACGCCGCATGAGCTCGGTCGATTCGCGTGGCGCCGGTGGCATGAAACGTCCTGTGTCAACCCCCCGGCCCATGCGGGTTCCTCGGGCGTCGCTGCGGGTGCGGCGCCGGAGGGGACAGTATGAAAATACGGCCCCGGAAGGCGACGTGCACGCAGCGGCGTCAGGCGTCGGCGGAGGGCGGCTCGGCCGCCCGGGAGCCGGCGCCGGCGAGGGACGCGCATGAGCGCGACCGAGAACCTCGTCGAGGTGGAGCACCTGGCGAAGCGCTTCCAGGTGAAGCAGGGCGTGTTCGCGCGCGGCAAGGACGAGGTGCACGCCGTCGAGGACGTCTCGTTCAACGTCCGCACAGGCGAGACGCTGGGCATCGTCGGCGAGTCGGGCTGCGGCAAGTCGACCACCGCGCGTCTGATCCTGCGTCTGCTCAACCCGACGTCCGGCACCATCCGCTTCGAGGGGCGGGACATCTCCAAGATCTCCCAGCGGCGCCTCCGGCCGCTGCGCCGCGAGATGCAGATGATCTTCCAGGATCCCTACTCGTCGCTGAACCCCCGCTAGACGGTCGGGCAGATCGTCGGCTCGCCGTTCGCGATCCACTTTGTGATGTTTGAGTATTAGAGAGTGCAGTTTCTTCT
>JBOGZX010000246.1:0-6106 GCA_050697615.1 Gaiellaceae bacterium | reverse complement strand
CGGAGAGGGCGATCAGCCCGTCGGAATGGCTCGCAAGCAGGTCCCAGTCGACCCGAGGCTTGTAGTAGTAGCCCTCGAGGTAGCCTAGCGACGAGAGCTTGATCAGGTTCGAGTAGCCGGCGTTGTCGCGGGCCAGGAGCGTCAGGTGCGCATAGCCCTTCTTCTGCGCCCGGCGGTCGTCGGCGACGTACACCTCGCAGCCGATGACGGGTTTCACGCCGGTGCCCTTCGCGGCTTTGAAGAGCTGCACGGCGCCCGCCATCGAGCCGTGGTCGGTGAGGCTGACGGACGGCATCTCGAGCTCCGCCGCGCGACTGACCAGGTCGGGCACACGGCACGCGCCGTCGAGGATCGAGTACTCCGAGTGGACGTGCAGATGGACGAACGGGGCCGTCTTCGAGGCTGTCGTCGAGGGGGCTGGCATCGCGAAGGGCCAGTGTACGTCCGGCCTCGGCGGGCACCCGTGAGCGGCCTCTTCAGGCCCAGCTCGGGTCAGGTCACCCGCCGGCGACGAGCTCGTACGACCGCCGGCGCGCCTCGTGGTCGAACGTGATCGTCACGAGCATCAGCTCGTCCGCGCCGTACTCGGCCGCTACCTCGTCGAGGCCCCGCCGCACGGTCTCGGGCGCGCCCACGATCGCGCGCCTGCCCGTCGAGCTCTCCCGGTCGCGCAGGAACTCGACCGCCGTCTCGACCGGCGGCACCGGGATCAGCCGGCCGATGCGGAGCAGCATCATCGCCATCCGGGCGCTCGACGCGAGCCGCTCGGCGGCCTCGTCGCTCTCCGCGCAGACGACCGACACCGCGGCGACGACGTACGGCGACGCACGCCGCCGCGACGCGCGGAACCGCTCGCGGTAGAGGCCGGCGATCTCCGCGCCGCGCGGGTTGATGAAGTCGGCGAACGCATAGGGGAGGCCGAGCTCGCCGGCCCAGATCGCGCTCTGCGGCGACGACCCGAGCAGCCACACCTCGGGGCGTTCCGGCCCGCCCGGCAGCGCGGCGAGACGGGCGAACGGGTGGCCCTGGGGCAGGTCGTCCTCCAGGTAGCCGAGCAGCTCCGCGAGCTGCTCGGGAAAGTCGTCCGGCGACGGCTGTCGGCGGTCGCGCTGCAGCGCGAACATCGTCTCGCGGTCGCTGCCCGGCGCGCGCCCGAGCCCCAGGTCGATGCGGTCCGGGTGCAGCGCCGCCGCCAGGCTGAAGACCTCGGCCACCTTGAGCGGGCTGTAGTGCGGCAGCATCACGCCGCCGCTGCCGACGCGGATGCGCGACGTCGCGGCAGCGATCTCGGCGATCAGGATCTCGGGCGCTGCGCTCGCCAGCATCGGCGTGCCGTGGTGCTCGGCGACCCAGTAGCGCCGGTAGCCGAGCGTCTCGACGTGACGGGCCAGGTCGATCGAATTGCGGAGCGCGTCCGCGCCGGTGGAGCCCTCCGAGATCGGCGACTGGTCGAGGACGCTCAACGGTGGCGGCATCGCCTCATACTGGCCGTACCCGACATGTCGGCGCGTGGTTCCCTCGTGCCGTGCAGGATATTAGGCCCGAAAACGCGGCTAACCAGAACCGCGAGCCTGGTTCGACGAGCAACTCGAGGCAGGCGAGATAGCCATCTGCGATCAGGTCCGGCTCGAACTGCTCGCCGGCGAGCACAGTTCGGAACACGCGCTGCGCAGGCGGGTCGAGCTCGTTGATTACGACGACCACTTCGAGCGCATCAGCCTCGTGACCGGCCAGCCGATGCGCTGGCTCGCGCCGAAGGGCACACTGCGCTGAAGATCCCCGAGGACCACTTCGGCGAGCAAGTGGCGGCGCGGTACGACGAGCCGGACACCGGCATGTTCGCGCCGGAGGTCGTCGATCCGGGCCGTCGATTTCCTCGCCGAGCGGGCGGGCGCTCGAGCTCGGTATCAGCACCGGCCGGATAGCGCTCCCGCTCGCCCTCCGCGGAGTGCAGGTGCACGGGATCGACCTGTCGGAGTCGACCTGATGGCACGGCTCGCCGGGATGACGCTGCGCGAACGCTGGAGCGGCTGGCTGCGAGAGCCGTTCACGAGCGACAGCCGCAGGCACGTCTCCGTGTGGCAGAAGCCGGCGTCGCCGGCAGGCGAGTAGCGCGCCCGCTAGCCGGCGTCCCAGCGGCGGAAGACGACGGCCGTGTTGTGGCCGCCGAAGCCGAACGAGTTCGACACGCCGATCTCCACCTGCTCGCGGCGCGGGCCGTCGGCGATATAATCGAGGTCGCACTCCGGGTCGGCCTCGAGCTGGTTGATCGTCGGCGGCAGAACGCCGCGGCTCAGCGCGAGGATCGTGAACACCGCCTCCACCGACCCGGCCGCGCCGAGCGTGTGACCGGTAGCGCCCTTCGTCGACGACACCGGCGTGCGGCGCGCCTTGTCCTCGCCGAGCGCCAGCTTCAGCACGCGCGTCTCGCCCGCGTCCCCCGCAGGCGTCGAGGTGCCGTGCGCGTTCACGTAGCCGACGTCCTCGGCCGCGATGCCGGCGTCCGCGAACGCCATGCGCAGCGCGCGCGCCGGATTCTGTCCGGTCGGATCGGTGTCGGAGACGTGGTTCGCGTCCGACGAGATGCCGTAGCCGACGATCTCCGCGTACACGCGCGCGCCGCGGTCGCGGGCGTGCTCCAGCTCCTCCAGCACCAGCACAGCCGCGCCCTCCGCCATCACGAAGCCGTCGCGTCCCCGGTCGAACGGCCGCGACGCGGTCGCCGGGTCGTCGTTCCGCTGCGAGAGCGCCCGCATCGCGCCGAAGCCCGCCATCCCCACCGGTGTGATCGGCGCCTCCGTGCCGCCGCAGAACATCGCATCCGCGCGGCCGAGGCGGATCGCGTCGAGCGCGTCGCCGATCGCCATGTTCGACGCAGCGCAGGCCGTACATTCGGAGAGCAGAGGCCCGCGCGTGCCGAGCTCGATCGACACCCAGCCCGCCGGCAGGTTCGGCAGCGTCTGCACGATCGCGAAGGGGTTCACCCGGTCGGGCCCGCGCGCGTCGAGATGCCGAACCGTGTCCTCGAACGACCGGATCCCGCCGATCGCGGTTGCGATCGCCGTCCCTGTGCGCTCGGCGACCGCGGCGACGTCGAGGCCGGAATCGGCCTCCGCCTGCCGCGCAGCGGCGAGCACGAGATGCGTGCAGCGGTCCATCCGCCGCGACGCCTTGCGGTCGACGTACTCGCCGATGTCGAGGCCCTTCACCTCGCAGGCGAAGCGCGTCGGGTGATCGGCGGCGTCGAACTGCGTGATCGGCCCGGCGCCGCACTCGCCCGCGAGCAGCGCCTGCCACGACGACTCGACTGAGTTGCCGACGGGGCTGACCATCCCCAGGCCCGTCACCACGACTCTGCGAGACCCCGGGGACACTGCGCGCAGGCTAGCGCGCGCCTACCCGTCGGCCGCGGCGGCTTTCCGTCGCGCGGCCGCGAACGTCTCCTCGAGCGCCGCCGTCGGCGTGAACTCGAGCGCGTCGCTGTCCTCCTGGAAGCTCAGCCTGTGCCCCGGTGCGACGTAGTACGCCTGGCCTGCGACGATCGTCTCCTCGTGGTCGCCGTAGTCGACGACGATCCGGCCGCTGAAGAGAAAGCCCCAGTGCGGCGCCCGGCAGCGGCCGTCGGGAAGGCCGTCGAGCAAGCCTGCGACGTCCTGACCGGCGTGCGCGCGTTCGAAGGCGACCGTGACGCCGCCCCAGTCGGCACAGCGGCTCGAATATCCGGGGACGATCTCCTGATCGGGCAGCTCGTCGTGCGATGCGCTGGGCAAAGGGCTCCTCTCGGACGCTCACATCGTGGGCGGGGTGTCGACGCACACGACCCGCAGCCGCCTGATCGCGCTCGCGTTCGACAGGAGATGCGGCCGCTCCGCCGGATAGTAGGCGGTGTCTCCCTTCCGGAGCACGCGCGGCTCGGCGCCGTCGAGCTCGAGGCGAAGCTCTCCTTCGAGGACGAGCAGCCACTCCTCGCCTGCGTGCTGACCGGGCTCCGCCAGCCTTGCGCCCGGATCGAACACGACCTCGAGAGGCATCATCTGGCGTCGCGTGTCGGCCGCCAGCAGGAAGACGTCGATTCCCTCGACCGCCGACTGGACCGACCGCCGCTCCGCGGGTCGGACCACCTCCGGATACTCCGAACGCGCCGCCAGCGGCAGGAGGTCGGTGATCGAGATGCCGTAGAAGTCGATCAGGCGGACGAGCCTGCCGATCGTGATGTCGCTGCCGTCGTTCTCGACGAGCGACAGGAACGACGCGGAGATCCCGGTCGCGTCCGCCACGTCCGCGAGCGACAGGCTGCGCGCCCTGCGCACCTGCCTGAGCGCGGCGCCGAGAGAGCCGGGTGAGGTGGATTCGGCCGGGGCGGTGGTCATCGCGCAACGGGTGAGTATAAACTGGAGGCCGTGCAGGATAGTGCACGTCGGCGTCCGGCACGGCTGTCCCCCCATCGGAAGGAGCAAGGTGCAACTCCGTCTCCGGGCCGCGCTCCGTCGGCCCTCCATCGCATTCGGTTTCGTCGCAATGCTGGTCCTCGTCGGGGCGGCCGCCGCCACCGCAGCGAAGCAGGCTCCCGCCGCGACGCAGACCCTCGTCGTCGACAAGTCTTTCGACCTGAAGACCTCCGACCCGCAGCGTCAGTTCGAGCCGACCGGCGGCATCGTCGACCGCGCGATCTACGACACGCTGCTGAAGTTCAAGGGCGCCGACGTCGCGCATCCGCTCCCTGACGTCGCGACCCGGTTCACGGCGTCGAAGGACGCGAAGACATACACGTTCACGATCCGCAAAGGGATCAGGTTCTCGGACGGCACTCCGCTCACGGCTGCCGACGTCGTCTTCTCCTACCGGCGACTCGTCAACCTGAAGGGGAACCCCTCCTTCCTGCTCGCCGGCATCACCACCTCGGCGAGGGGCAGGTACACCGTCGTCCTGAAGTCGAAGACGTCGAACCCCGCGATTCCGGTGCTCGTCACCAACACGTCGCTCGGAATCGTCAACTCGAAGCTCGTGAAGGCACACGGCGGCACCGACGCCGCCAACGCCGACAAGACCGACAAAGCCGAGGCGTTCCTCAACTCGACCTCGGCGGGCAGCGGGCCGTACACGCTGAAGAGCTACAGCACCACGTCGCAGGTCGTCATGCAGGCGAACCCGCGGTACTGGGGCCCGAAGCCGAAGTTCGGAACCGTGATCCTGCGCAACGTCACGGCGCCCGCACAGTTGCTCGACGTGCAGCGCGGCACGAACGAGATCGCACTCGACCTCTCGCCGACGCAGGCGAACGGCCTGAAGTCGGTGCAGGTCGAGAAGACGCCGTCGGCCAACGTCTTCTTCCTGTTCGCGAACCAGAACCCGAAGGTGTCGGCGACCGCGGCGAATCCGCACATCACGCAGGCGATTCGCTACGCGCTCGATTACCCGGGCTACGTGAGGTTGGCCGGATCCGGTGCGATCCACGCCGCCGGTGTGATCCCGTCGATGTTCCTCGGGGCGCTGCCGAGCTCGGCGGCGGTCAAGCAGAACCTTGCGAAGGCCAAGGCGGAGGTCGCGGCGTCCGGGATCGCCAACCCGACGCTCCAGCTCGAGTATCCGAGCGACATCACCTCGAACGGCCTGTCGTTCGGCGTGATCGCCCAGAAGGTGAAGTCCGATCTCGCGAAGGTCGGGATCACGGCGAACCTCGCCGGGAGCCCCGTCGCGACGTCGCTGAACACCTACCGCGCGGGAACGGAGCAGCTCGGGCTCTGGTACTGGGGCCCCGACTATCCGGACCCGAACGACTACCTCGCGTTCCTGCCGGGCCAGACCGTCGGCCTGCGGGCGGGCTGGGCGGCCGGCTCCTACCCGGCGCTCGAGGCGCTCGGCCGGAAGGCTGCCGTCACCAGCTCGTCGGCCACGCGCAAGGTCCTGTACCACTCGATCCAGCAGGACATGAACGCGCAGGGTCCGTTCTACCCGCTGATCCAGCCGGGCCAGGTGGTGGCGGCGTCGAAGAACCTGACGCACGCCACCTTCAACGTCCTGTACTGGATCGACGTTGCAGCCGTCGGGTCGCACTAACACCTTCCCTCGGCTCTCCCTGCGGCCGGGACGATCGCGCCAGCGGTCG
>JBOGZX010000245.1:0-1601 GCA_050697615.1 Gaiellaceae bacterium | reverse complement strand
GCACATCACGATCGTCGAGGACTTCACCTCCGAGCGCGGCCGGCGCCGGCAGCGACACGTCAGGGTCGACCTCGATGACGTCCACGCCGAGCTGCGTCAGCCGCAGCCGCAGGACATCGACCGCTGGCAGCAGATCCGCGCTGAACTGTGTCGCGTCGTCGGCGAGACGACGTTCGCCATCTGGCTCGACGCACTGACGCTCGGCGCGCTCGATCGCCACGGCACTCTCGTCCTCAGCTGCTCCTCGCCGACTCGGAGCTGGGTCATCGCACGCTTCGCTCGCGCCTTCGATCGCGTCGGATCGGCGCATGGCCGCCGCGTGCAGCTCGCCGACGACCGTCAGCAGCAGCTCCTCGACGCGCTCGCCGCAGAACGCGCGCAGCAACCCATCGACCTCCACATCCACAAGGAGGCCTCATGACGATCACCCCATCCATCGAGCTGTCCGTCTGTAAAGAGGCAGAGCAAGACGTACAGATAGACAGACGTAAATACGAAGCCCCGGCCCGTGACGGCGCCATCGTCGTCCTCGCCAACCACAAGGGTGGCGTGACCAAGACGACCTCGACCGCAAACCTCGGCGCGATGATCGCCGAGGCCGAGCGTCAGGTCCTGATGGTCGACTGCGACCCGCAGGCGAATCTGTCAGAGGCGTTCGGGTGGGGCGAGGAGCGGTCGGGAGAGCGACTCGAGGACCTCCTCGCACGCCCGGAGGTGGCATTGGGCTTCATGCCGCCGATCGCCCTCGGCGGCTCCATCACGCCGTCGCCGGCCTGGCGCGAGCGCTTGCGGATCATCGCCTGCACCGACGCGCTCGCCGATGTCGCCGCCGACCTTCCGCACACCGTCGGACCCGGCTACGAGATGCGCCTCAGGGACGTGCTCGCGCCGCTGCGCTCGCGGTTCGACGTGATCCTCCTCGACACCCCGCCCGGGCTCGGGAACCTGTCAGGAATGGCGATGCTGGCGGCCGACCGGCTGCTGATCCCAGCGCTCGCGGCCGACCTCGACGTCCGTGGCGCCGGCAAGCTGTACGACCTCGTCGAGAACGAGATCCCCGGGCTGAAGATCCTCGGCGTGCTGATCGCCGCCAGCGAACGCCGCTGGCGGATCACCCGCGACGCCACCACCCGGATGGTCGCCGACGACATGCGCGTCCTGCCGGTCCAGGTTCCGCGGGCGGTGCGCGTCGCGTCCGCGCCGCGCTACGGCGCACCGACCGCCGTGCTCGAGCCCGACTCGCTCGTCAGCCACGCCTACCGGCAGCTCGCCCACCACCTGCTGCGGGAGCTCGGGCGATGAGCCGGCAAGCCGGCATGCCGTCTGCGCGGCGACGCACGATCCCGGGAATGACACCCAGCACCGCCGAGAGCCCGCCGCCGGCCTCGGCCGAGCCCGGCGTGCCGGTACCGGGGCCGAGACCTGCGCCGGCAGCCGCCGCCAGCTGCACTGAGGACCGGAAGGCGGCCCCGGCGTCCGCGCCGCCCTCGCCGCCCGCCTCGGTGCGCGAGGAGCCGATCGAGCGCCGACAGGTCGGCCACCGAGTCGAGGACTACGGCACGACCAGACTGGCGAACTTCCGCCTCCCGATCGACCTGCAC
>JBOGZX010000244.1:0-3604 GCA_050697615.1 Gaiellaceae bacterium | reverse complement strand
ATCCAGTGCGAGTCGATCGTCATCGTCCCCGGCAACCACGACGCCCGCAACGTCGGGTACGTCCACTTCGAGGAGATGTTCGGCGACCGCAGCTCGGTGCTTCGCGTCGCCGACGTGGCCGTCGTCGCGGTGGACTCCACCGAACCGGATCTCGACCACGGCGAGATCGGCCGCGGCCGCTATCCGTGGATCGAGGAGCAGTTCGCCGGGCTGGGGCCTGCCGCGCTCAAGATCTTCGTCCTCCACCACCACCTGCTGCCGGTGCCGGGCACCGGGCGCGAGCGGAACGTCGTCTACGACGCGGGCGACGCGATCGAGTGCCTGCAGCGCGCCGGCGTGCACCTCGTGCTGTCGGGCCACAAGCACGTGCCGTACGCATGGAAGCTCGAGAACCTGTTCGTCGTCAACACCGGCACGGTCTCGACGTTGCGTCTGAGGGGGCACACGCGGCCCTGTTACAACGTCGTCGAAGTGGCCGGCACGCACGTCTCCGTGTGGCGGCGCTACCCGTTCCACGGGCAGGAGCGGATCATCCAGTTCGACGTCGCGACCGGCGAGTACGAGAAGTACACCGGCCGGATCGAGCGCGAGGTGACCGCACGCCGGTGAAGCGCGGAGAGGCTCGCGCGTTCAGCGACGCGAGCCGCTCGCGGAGTCCGATTCCGCGGGGCGGCAGCGAGCGGCGGCCAGGGACGTGAGGGCCGTTGCGTTGATCGACGGGGAGCACTATGCGCCGGTCGTCCGGGACGCGCTCGCGGCGCTGCCGTACGCGTGGGTGGGTGCGATTCTCGTCGGCGGCACCGAGAAGCTCCGCGGCGGCGGCGACTACGGCGTGCCGCTCGTCGAGGACTTCGGCGAGGCGGAACTGGTGGTCGACCTGTCGGACGAGCCGGTGCTCGGGCCGCCCGAGCGCTTTCGGTGGATCTCGCGCGCGCTGGCCGCCGGGCTCCCGTACGTCGGCTCCGACTTCAGGTTCGACCCCCCCGCGTTCGAGCCGTTCGAGCTGCCGTCGATCGCCGTGATCGGCACCGGAAAGCGGGTCGGGAAGACCGCGGTGACGGGCCACCTGGCGCGCCTCATCGCGCGCGATCGCGACGTGGTCGTCGTCGCCATGGGCCGGGGAGGACCCGCCGAGCCCGAGGTGATCGAGTCGCCGCCGGACGTCGCCGAGCTCGTCGCACTCTCGCGCACCGGGCGCCACGCGACCTCCGACCACCTCGAGACGGCTGTGCTCTGCGGAGTGCCGACGATCGGTTGTCGCCGCGCCGGGGGCGGGCTCGCCGGCGCGGTGTTCACGTCGAACGTCTCCGAGGGTGCGCGCCTCGCCGCGGCCCGCGGGCCCGACGTCACGATCTTCGACGGCAGCGGCGCGGCGATCCCGCCGGTCGCGGCCGATTGGCGCGTGCTCGTCGTCGGACCCGGGACGGAGCCGGACGCGTACCTGAACACGTACCGCCGCCTGATCTCGGACGTGGTCGTGGCCATCGGGTGCGAGCTCGAGGGCGCGATCCGGGCCGAGCTCCGGCTGCGCGCGATCGAGCCGCTGACGGGGCGGGTGGCCGTGTTCACGGCCGGCGGCAGGGGCGTGGCGCACCTCGACGGGGAGGTGGTCCACGTCTCCACGAGCCTCGCCGATCGCGCTGCGCTGCGCCGAGAGCTGGCGGCCGTGGACGCCGACACCTACCTCGTCGAGCTGAAGGCGGCGGCGATCGACGTCGTCGCGGAGCATGCGCTCGCCCGCGGCGCACGCGTGGTGGCGGCGGCGAACGACGTCGTCGGCGACGGCCTCGACGAGGCGCTGCTCGCCCTGGCAGCTGCCGGAGTAGGCTCGACGGGGTCGCCGGCTCTGCCGGCTCCGGAGCGGGGATGAGTGAACGGCGGCATGGGGAGCCGTTACCGCTGGGCGGCGACGGGCTTCCCTACTCGAAGGGGCTGATGGCGCGTGCTCTGATCGCGACGGGAGTGCCTGCCGACCGTGCCTATCAGCTCGCGCGCCGGCTCGAGCTCGACCTCGCCGAGCGCAGCGAGCACACGGTGGACGTCGAGCGGCTGCGCCGGCTCGCCGTGGAGACGCTTGGCGCGGATGAGGGCGAGCGGGCCGTGACGAGGCTGAGGCGGATCGCCGACCTGCAGGCGCTCGACGTGCCGATCATCGTGCTGATCGGCGGCTCGACGGGCACCGGCAAGTCGACCCTGGCCGCCGAGGTGGCGCACCGGCTCGGGATCACGCGCGTCGCGTCGACGGACTTCATCCGGCAGACGATGCGTGCGTTCTTCTCGCGCGAGTTCATGCCCACGATCCACTACTCGAGCTTCGACGCCGGGCAGGTGATGGACGCGGACGTGACGGGCGATCCGACGGTCGTGGGCTTCGTCGACCAGTGCCGCCACGTCTGCGTGGGCGTCGAGGCGGTCATCCACCGTGCGTTGACCGAGGGGTGGTCGATGGTGGTGGAGGGGGTCCACATCGTGCCGGGCCTGCTGCCGGCGGCGGTCGACGGCGCGCTGATCGTGCCCGTGGTCGTGGAGATCTCCGAGGAGAGCGTCCACCGCATGCACTTCCGCGTGCGCGACTCGACCACCGGCGGCGTCCGCGCGATGGCCCCGTACCTCGACCGGCTCGACGACATCCGGCGCATCCAGACGTATGTGGTCGGACGCGCCCGCCGCGAGGGCGTGGCGGTCGTCGAGAATGCGAACGTGGACCGGACGATCGACCAGGTGATCGAGCTGGTCATGGAGTCGGCCGAGCATGCACGGGGAACGACGTGACGCAGGAAGAGCAGATCCGCAGCCAGTGCCCGTGCGAGACCTTCGCCAGGGTCACCGAGCGCGCGGCCCTCGCCGGTGCGCGCTGGCTCGGCCGCGCCGACAAGGAGGCGGCGGAGGAGGCGGCGTTCACCGGGGCCCGACAGGCGCTCGAGCGCATGCCGATCGAGGGACATGTGGTGATCGGCGGGCCCGAGGACGGGGAGCAGCTCTCGGCCGGCTCGACGATCGGCGTCGGCGGCGAGGCGTACGACCTGGCCCTCGACCCGCTCGAGGGCCGCGCAGTCGTCGCGCGCGGCGGCACGAACGCGATCTCGATGATCGCCGCATCGCCGCGCGGGTCGATGCCGTCGCTACCAGACATGTACATGCGCAAGATGGCGGTCGGCCCGCGCGCGTTCGGCAAGGTCTCGCTCGCAAGTCCCGTCGGCGACAACGTGAGAGCGATCTCGGAGGCGTACGGGCGCATGGTCAACGACATCACCGCGATCGTGCTAGACCGGCCCCGTCATCACGACCTGATCGAGGAGATCCGCGCGGCAGGAGCGCGCATCAAGCTGATCCAGGACGGTGACGTGACGGCGTCGATCAGCGCCGCGGTGCGCGGGACGAACGACCACCTCGCGATCGGGATCGGCGGCACGCGCCAGGCCGTGCTCGCAGCCGCCGCGCTGCGCTGCCTCGGCGGCGAGCTCCAGGCGCAGCTCTGGCCCACGCGCCGCGCCGAGATCGAGGACGCCCGCGCGCACGGCATCGACGACCTCGACCGGATCTTCACCATCGACGACCTCGCCCCGCAAGAGGTGATCGTCGCTGCGACCGGCGTCTCGAACGG
>JBOGZX010000243.1:0-3456 GCA_050697615.1 Gaiellaceae bacterium | reverse complement strand
GACGGCGGAACGCCCGGAGTGACGGGCGAGGACGGTCGCGCGGCGGTCGCAATGGTCGAAGCGGCCGAGCGGGCCGCCGCCGAAGGCATCGCCGTTTCGATGCCGCTGGACCTCAAGCGCTGACCGGAACGGCGCGACCTTCGCGAATCGAGCGTTCAGCTGCGAGCGCGACCGCGACCGCGACCCTTCCGTCGGAGCCCGAGGTGACCGCCGCGGCATCGCCCCCCGAGGCCGCGCTGGCGAATGTCGCCAGCTGGCGGTCGAACCCGGCCTGCCCGTCGAAGCCGAGCGGAGACGTGTCTGTCTCGGTTCGGATCTCGCCCCCCCAATCGCCGCCCGAGATCGAGAGCATCCCTAGATCGCCCGTGACGACGACTGACCGGCTCGCTCCGTTCTTCGGGCGGTCTCCCCGACTCATCTCGACGACCGCCCCCGCCCCGCGGCTGAAACGCAGCACCACCTCGAAATAGTCGCTGATCGGCAAAGCACCGGAGGTGACCGTCTGTCCCACCGCTGCAACCTCGACCGGCCGGTCGCGTAGCCACCACGACACGAGATCGATCCCGTGAACGCCGTTGTGCAGGATGTGGCCACCGGAACGCACGGGATCGAGCACCCAAGCGTCCCAGCCACCCCAGATCCAGCCGGCTCCGAGACTGAGCCGTGCAAAGACCGGCTCTCCGACGGAATCCGGGATCGCGTCGTAGACGGCGCGGGCGTAGTCGTAGTGCCGATGCGTGTGTCCGCAGGCGAGGACGAGGTCGCTCGCAGCGGCGAGGTCCAGCAGCTCGTCAGCGGACTCGAGGTCGAGAGCGAGCGGCTTCTCCATCAGAACGTGCTTTCCGGCCTCGAGTACAGCCCGTCCGACAGCGGCATGCGTGTTGTTCGGCGTGCAGACGACGACGGCATCGACCCCGTCGATCTCGAGCGCCTGCTCGAGCGAGCTCGCCCATTCGACCTCCGTGCCGTATTCGCGCGCGGCAGAGCGCGCGCGGCGTTCGTCGACGTCGCAGACGGCAACGAGTCGCACACCTTCGACGCGCGAGGCGGCGGCGAGGTGCAACGCTCCGACGCCGCCCGCACCGACGACGGCAACCCCGAGCACCGGCGAGATGGTCACTCGACGACCGGCGTCCGCAGAACGCCAAGCCCCTCGATCGTCCCCTCCATCACGTCACCGGGAGCGAGATATCTCTGCGACGCAAAGCCGACCCCGGCGGGTGTGCCGGTGGCGAGGATGTCACCCGGCTCGAGCGTGGTGATCCGCCCGGCGAAGGCGACGAGCTCGTCGATGCCGAAGATCATCTGAGACGTCGACGCCGACTGCATCACTTCGCCGTTCACGCGCAGCTCGAGGCGCAGATCGTGTGGATCAGGAATCTCGTCCGGCGTCGCGATCCACGGTCCGATCGGAGCGAAGCCGTCGAACCATTTGCCGTTCAACCAGTCGAAGAACGTGTCCCATTCGACCACGTTGCGGTCGATGCCCCAGTCGATGCTGCGGGCGGACACGTCGTTCACAATCACGTATCCGGCGACCGCCCCGTCGAATCCGATCACTGCCCCGAGCTCCAGCTCCCAGTCGACCTCTCGGCTCAGCTGAGGCAGGCGAAGCGGCTCGTCGGGGCCGAGGAGTGTCGTCACGGGCTTGATGAAGAGCCGCGGAATCGAGCGAGTCTTGTCGACGGCTATCCCGCCGCCTTCGGCGATGTGCTCTTGGTAGTTCCCGGCGCACGCGAGCAGCTTCCCCGGACGCGGCAGCGGGGCGAGCAGCCGGACGTCACCGAGTGCGTACCGCGTCGAACTGTCGTCGTCGAGCGGGATGCCGTTCGCGAGCACATCGAGCATCGACGGCCCGAGATCGACCACTGTCTCTCCCTCGAGCGAGCCAGCACGCGTCTCGCCGTCACGGTGATACGTCACGAGCTTCATGCGGCGGCCTCCTCGGAGTCGGGTAACAGCAAACGGAGCAGGTCGGTAACCTCGCGCAGCAGGGGCGCCGAGCCGGCCTCGAACGCATCGAGCAGACGAAGTGCGGAGCCTCGCTCGAGCGGTGCCGGCCCGAGCCCGGATCCCGCGCGAACGAGGCGCGGCCCGCCGAGTACCACCTCGACAGCGCCGTGTGAGCCGGTCACGTGCAGTCGCGCGTATCCCGACTGAGGATCGACGGCCGGCGGGCACGGGACGCTCGTCACGACACCGACGACACCATGCCCGAAGGCTACGGCTGCGATCGTCGTCTCGGCCGCGACCCGCACGCACCGCTGCGGCCGTAGGGCCGTCAGCATCGCGAGTGCGTCGAGAAGATTCGCGATTGTGACTTCGGCGCCTTCGCGGGGCCATACGCTCTCGGCGTTCGCAGCCCAGGCGAGTCCGATCGAACCCGCGCGTACGGCTGCGGCCGCACGCTGTAGCGACGGGTCGTAGCGATGGTGGAGTCCCGACCGAACACGGTCGTCCGCAACGAGCCGGTCGAGGTGTGCCCGTGGAATCCGCGTCGGCTGCTCGACCAAGATGGTTGCGCCTGCGTCGAGCGCTGCGTCTACAGCACGGATCGGATCCGCGGCGCCGGCGCAGACCACGACGTGCGTGTCCTCAACGGTTTCCCCCTCTCCAACGCCTTGTGCGACGAGAGCGCCGCCGAGCGCCGTCGCCGAGTCGAGTCCGACGGCGATCATCAACTCGTTGCCCGTCGTTCAACCACCGAGCTCCGATGGGTCGAAAGCGTCAGACGTCCCGACCGGCCGCCAGCCAAGCAGGTCCTTCGCCGGAGTCGTATCGCGCCAGCGCCCTCGGTTCTCGGACATCGCGTCGAAAATCTCGAACCGCAACGACGCGGGCGCGGATAGGCAGCAGTCGACGATAGAAACCGCGTCTGCCTGGCTGAGATATCCCGGGAAATGCCTGATCAACTTCGGCCGATCCGTGTCGAGAACGGCGCCGAGACGGATCACCGGCACCGACATGCCGAACTTGTCTGCGAAGTACCGTCCGCAGGCCTCCGCAAAGAGCTTCGAGATGCCATACGGGCTGTCCGGGCGCGGTGGCGTGTGCTGGTCGAGCATTGGCCAGTCGGAGGCTCGGTCCCATTCTCCGCGGGCGAGCATTCCATACGGAGATCCCTCGTCCCACTCGTAGCCGAGCATCGTACTGCCGGTGCTCATCAGAACAACCCGCCAGACGCCGGCCTCCTGCGCAGCGCGAAAGACGTTTGCAGTCCCGCCCGCGGTGATCGCGAAGTGCTTGTCCCAGTCATCGAGATCGTCGGTGTAGGCGGCCAAGTGCAGAACCATGTCGACCCCTTCGAACGCCGGCCGGATCGCATCGAGGTCGTCGACTGAAGCGCTGAGGTGCGGGATCCCGTCGACCGGCCTCCGCGAAAGCCCGCTGAAGGCGTAACGCTCGCCGAGTCCTTCCAGGACGAGCCTGCCGACCAGCCCACTCGCACCCGTCACA
>JBOGZX010000242.1:0-4325 GCA_050697615.1 Gaiellaceae bacterium | reverse complement strand
GGATCACCACCGCCTGGATCGCAGCGGTGAATGCAGAGCGCACGATCTGCGACAGCACGATCGAGAAGCGCGACGCGGGGGTCGCGAGGACTCGCTCGACGACCTTGTGGTCGAGGTCGTTGATCATCGCCATGCCGCTCCACGTCGCGCCGAAGAACGCATTCATGACGACGATCGCCGGCGCGAGGAAGGTGATGTAGGAGCCGGTCCCGAAGCCGCCGAGCCGCGTCACGTTCCGGAAGAGCTGCCCGTAGAGCACGAGCCAGACCATCGGCTGGACGAGCAGCAGCACGATCCAGATCGGCTCGCGCATCAGGTTCCGGGCCTGCCGCGCCGTCATGAACCACGTGTGCCTGGCGACGGTCACGCGCCGCGGTCCTCCGACTCGAAGTCGCGCCCGGTGACGTGGAGGTACACGTCGTCGAGCGACGGCCGCGAGAGCGAGACGGACGCGACGTCGATCCCGGCCGCGTCGAGCGCGGAGATGATCCCGGGCAGCGCCCGGCCTCCGTTGGAGACGCGCGAGACGATCGTGCGGCCGTCGAGGACCTGCTCCGGGCTCGCGCCGACGGTTGCAAGCACGCGCTTGGCCTCCTCGAGCGCGCCGTTCTCGAGCTCCACGTGCACGGCGTCGCCGCGCAGCCCCGCCTTCAGCTCCGCCGGCGTTCCCTCGACGACGACCGCCCCCGCGAGACGATCGCGAGCCGGTCGGCGAGCTGATCCGCCTCCTCCAGGTAATGCGTGGTCAGCAGGATCGTCAGCGACTCCGCCTGCGCGAGCCGCGACACCTCCTCCCACATGGCGACGCGGGCTTCCGGGTCGAGTCCGGTCGTGGGCTCGTCGAGGAACAGCACGCGCGGGCGGTGCACGAGGCCGAGCGCGATGTCGAGGCGGCGGCGCATGCCGCCGGAGTAGTTCTTGACGATGCGGTCGGCGGCATCCGCGATCCCGACGAGCTCGAGCAGGGCGCTCGTCCGCGCGCGCAGGTCGCGGCCGCGCATGCCCTGGATGCGTCCCTGGAGCATCAGGTTCTCGCGGCCGGTCGCGAACTGGTCGACGCCGGAGTCCTGCGGGACGTAGCCGATCGCCCGCCGGACGGCGTTCGTCTCGCGGACGACGTCGTGGCCGGCGACGGAGGCGCTGCCCTGATCCGCGCGCGTCAGCGTCACCAGCACACGCACGGTGGTCGACTTGCCCGCGCCGTTCGGGCCGAGCAGCGCGAACACCTCTCCCTCGCGCACGTCGAACGAGACGCCGTCGAGCGCCTGCACGGCTCCGTAGCGCTTGCGCAGCTCCTCGACGACGATCGCGTCCATCCGGCGGCGAGGGTAGCGAGATCGCGCCCTTACTGCGACCCGCGCACGATCGGCGCCGATAGAGTGCCGCGCGGCCGATGGACCTCTACGAGTACCAGGGCAAGCAGCTCTTCGCGAAGTTCGGCATCCCCGTCTCCGAGGGGCGCCTCGCGGCGACTCCGGACGAGGCGCGAGCCGCCGCCGAGGAGCTCGGAGGGCAGGTCGTCGTGAAGGCCCAGGTGTTGACCGGCGGCCGCGGCAAGGCGGGGGGCGTCAAGCTCGCGACAGGTCCGGCCGACGCCGAGCAGAAGACGCGGGAGATCATCGGGCTCGACATCCGCGGCCACGTAGTCGAGAAGGTCTGGATCGAGCAGGCCTCCGAGATCGCGAAGGAGTACTACCTCTCCGTCACCTTCGACCGCGGCGCCAAGCGGCCGCTCTTCATGTTCACCACGCAGGGAGGCGTCGAGATCGAGGAGGTCGCGGCGAACGACCCCGACGCGCTCGTCCGACTGCATGTGGACGCGCTCGAGGGCTTTCAGCCGTGGGTCGCGCGCAGCCTCGTCTACGGCGCGAAGGTCGACGACCCGTCGGAGCAGAAGCAGATCGCGGACATCGTCGGCAAGCTCTACCGCTGCTTCGTCGAGTCCGACGCGATGCTCGCCGAGATCAACCCGCTGATCGTCACGCCCGAAGGCGTCGTGAAGGCGCTCGACTCGAAGTTCACCGTCGACGACAGCGCGCTCTACCGCCACCCGGACATCGCCGCGTTCCGCGACACGAGCGCCGCCGATCCGCTCGAGGCGTTCGCCCGCGAGAAGGGCGTTACCGACGTGAAGCTCGACGGCTCGGTCGGCATCCTCGGCAACGGCGCCGGCCTCGCGATGTCGACCGTCGACGTGGTCGTGGTCGCGGGCGGGTCGCCCGCCAACTTCTGCGACCTCGGCGGCGGCGGCAGCGCCCAGGGCGTCGTCGACGCACTCGAGGTGATCACGCGCGACCCGCAGGTGCGGTCGATCTTCTTCAACATCTTCGGCGGGATCACGCGCTGCGACGAAGTCGCGCGCGGCATCCTCGAGGCGCTGCAGCGCCTCGACCTGTCGGTGCCGCTCGTGGTGCGGCTCGACGGCACGAACGCCGACGAGGGGCGCAGGATCCTCACCGACGCCGCGCCGCCGAACGTGCACGTGTCGCCGACGATGCTCGAGGCCGCGGAGCAGGCGGTGAGGCTCGCAGCATGAGCGACGTCTGGAGCAACCGGGCCGAGCTCTACCGCACATCGGCCACGCACGCGAGCGGAGAGGATCTCGATGCCGTCGTCGAGCTCTGCGATCCGCACGCGGGCGTGAAGATCCTCGACGTCGCGACGGGCGGTGGCCACGTCGCCCGCCGGCTGCGTGACGCGGGCGCCCAGGTCGTGACGTGCGACGCTTCGCCCGGCATGCGCCCCGACGTCGTCACGCGCGCCGAGCATCTGCCGTTCGCAGACGGCTCCTTCGACGTCGTGGTCACCCGCATCGCCGCCCATCACTTCGACGATCTCGGCGAGGCCGTCGGCGAGATGGCGCGGGTCTCGAACCGGGTCGTCGTGATCGAGGACATGCTCTACCGCACCGAGGAGGAACAGGAGGCCGAACGGCTGCGCGACCCGACGCACAGGCGTTCGCTCTCGACCGACGAGTGGCACGACGTCCTCGCCTCTGCCGGCCTCGAGATCGAGCAGGAGCTGTTCTTCTCGACGGAGCACGACATGGACGAGTGGCTTGCGCGGACGGCGTGCGCCGGCGCCGACGCGGAGCGCGTCCGCGAGCTGCTGGCGCCGTTCACGAGCGACGACGGCGCGACCTGGTCGAACGACTACGTCGTCCTCGAGGCGAGAAAGTCGCAGTCGTAGATGGCGATCATCGTCGACGGCGACACGAGGCTGGTCGTCGCGGGCCTGACCGGCTCCGAGGGGCGCTTCCACGGCCTGCGCAACCGCGCGTACGGCACGCGGGTGGTCGCCGGCGTGACCCCCGGGAAGGGCGGTCAGGACGTCGAGGGGATCCCCGTCTTCGACACGGTGGCCGACGCGGCGCGCGAGGCGGGCGCCAACACGTCGATGATCTTCGTGCCCGCACGGTTCGCGCCCGACGCGATCTACGAGGCGGTCGACGCGGGGATCGGCACGGTCATCTGCATCACCGAGCACATTCCGGCGCACGAGATGCTCCGCGTCTACACGTACGTGCGGCCGAAAGGCGTGACGCTGATCGGGCCGAACTGCCCGGGGGTGCTGTCGCCGGGCAAGGCGAACGTCGGGATCATCCCGGCGGAGGTCTTCGAGCCGGGCTCGATCGGCCTCGTCTCGCGCTCCGGCACGCTGACCTACCAGATCGGCTACGAGCTGGCCCAGCGCGGGCTCGGCAACTCCACGAACGTCGGCATCGGCGGCGACCCTGTGGTCGGATCGAGCTTCGTGGACGTGCTCGAGAAGTTCGAGGCCGACCCCGAGACGCAGTACGTGGTGCTCGTCGGCGAGATCGGGGGCGATGAGGAAGAGAAGGCGGCCCGGTACGTCGCCGACCAGATGTCCAAGCCCGTCTTCTCCTACATCGCGGGCTTCTCCGCCCCGCCGGGCAAGACGATGGGGCACGCCGGGGCGATCATCTCCGGCTCGTCGGGCACCGCGGCGGCGAAGAAGGAAGCGCTGGAGTCGGTGGGGATCAGGGTCGGCACGACGCCGACCGAGGTCGCCGAGCTGGTCGCCGCCGCCGCCTCCTGAAAACCGCCTGCCGCGGCCGGTGCGGTGCTGTGTCGGCGTTGCTTCGCCCGCGCCTTCGCCGCCGTTCCGTTCGTGGGCGCGAAGAGAAGCTGAGGCCCGGAAGGTAGCGGTACTTCTACCCGCCGCACGCCTCGTTCATGTTCGGCCGCTTCACGGTCGAATAGCCCCGCGCCGCGTTCCGGTCAGGCGCCGGCGGGCAGCGCCAGCCGGAAGCGCGCGCCGGCGCTCGTCGTCTCCGCCGTCGCGGTGCCGCCGTGGGCCTCGGC
>JBOGZX010000241.1:0-4160 GCA_050697615.1 Gaiellaceae bacterium | reverse complement strand
TTCGACTACCTCGTCGAGCTGTGCGAGCACGGCCTGGCGCGCCGCTACGAGACGGTCACGCCGGAGCTGCAGGACCGGCTCCGCTACGAGCTCAAGACGATCAAGGAGATGGGGTTCACCGACTACTTCCTGATCGTCTGGGACTTCATCCACTTCGCGAAGACGCACGGCGTCTCGGTCGGCCCGGGCCGCGGCTCGGCCGCCGGCAGCATCGTCTCCTATTGCCTCGAGATCACCGACCTCGACCCGATCCACCACGACCTTCTCTTCGAGCGGTTCCTCAACCCGGGCCGCAAGTCGATGCCCGACATCGACATCGACTTCGCCGTCGAGGGCCGCGAGCGCGTCATCAACTACGTACGCGAGAAGTACGGCTCGGACCGGGTCGCGCAGATCATCACGTTCTCGACGATGGCCGCACGTGCGGCGGTCCGCGACGCCGGACGCGTGCTCGAAGTCCCCTACGGCGTCGTCGACAGGCTCGCGAAGCTCATCCCCGAAGGGCCGGGACAGACGCTCGCGGAGGCGAACGAGCTGCACAAGGTCGTCCCGAGCGACCCCGTGGCGAAGGAGATCCTCGAGCTCGCCCAGCCGCTCGAAGGGCTCACGCGCGCGGACTCGATCCATGCCGCCGGGGTCGTGATCGGGGCGCAGCCGCTCATGAACGTCGTACCGCTGCAGCAGAAGGGCGCCGACCAGGAAGTCGTGACGCAGTTCGCGATGAAGGACATCGAGGCGCTCGGCCTGCTGAAGATGGACTTCCTCGGCCTCCGCAACCTCGATGTCATCTCCAAGGCGTGCGAGCTGATCGGCGGGCTCGACATCTCGACGATCCCGATGGACGACAGGAAGACCTACGCGATGCTCGCCAAGGGCGACGCGGTCGGCGTCTTCCAGTTCGAGTCGTCCGGCATGCGCGAGGCGCTGCGCCAGGTGAAGCCGACGCAGTTCGACGACCTGGTCGCCCTCGGCGCGCTCTACCGGCCGGGCCCGATGCAGTACATCCCTACCTATGCGGCTCGCAAGAACGGCAAGGAGCGCGTCACCTACGTCGACCCGCGGCTCGAGCCGATCCTCGGCGGCACCTTCGGGATCAGCGTGTACCAGGAGCAGTCGCTGCAGATCGCGCAGTCGATCGCCGGCTTCAGCCTGCCCGAGGCCGACGACCTCCGGCGCGCGATCGGCAAGAAGGACCACAAGCTGATGGCGTCGCTGAAGACGAAGTTCCTCGAGGGAGCTATCGCGGACGGCACGTCCGAGGCCGTCGCCCGGCAGTTGTGGGAGGACCTCGAGAAGGCACAGGACTACTCGTTCAACAAGGCGCACGCCGCCTGCTACGCGCTGATCTCCTACCAGACAGCCTGGCTCCGGCAGAACCACCCGTGCGAGTACATGGCCGCGCTGATCAGCTCCGTGATGTCGACGAAGGACCGCGTGCCGCTGTACGTGAACGCCTGCCACGACATCGGGATCGAGCTGCTGCCGCCGGACGTCAACGAGTCGCAGGTCGACTTCTCCGTCGTCGACGGCAAGATCCGGTTCGGCCTGAACGCCGTCAAGGGCGTGGGGGAGGGCGCCGCCCGCGCGCTGATCTCCGCGCGCGACGAGGGCGGCCCGTTCCAGTCGATCTGGGACTTCACCGAGCGCGTCGACCCCTCGGTCTCGAACAAGCGCGTCCTCGAGGCGCTCGTCAAGTGCGGCGCCCTGCCCGGGTCGCGCAAGGGGATGCTGGAGGTGCTCGAGCAGGCGGTCTCCTGGGGGCAGAAGCAGCAGGCCGACCGGCTCGCCGGCCAGGGGTCGATCTTCGATCTCGGGCCCGTGGGCGACGAGAAGCCGCGCCACCATCCGCCGACGCCCACCGACGAGTACGAGAAGTCCGACCTGCTGAGGCTCGAGAAGGAGGTGCTCGGCCTCTACGTCACCGAACATCCGCTCTCGTCCGTCCGCGACCAGTTGCGGCGGAAGACGGACGCGACGGTCGGCGAGCTCGAGCGGCGCCGCGACGGCGAGACGATCACGATCGGCGGCATCGTCGCGAGCCTCCGGCACATGACCACGAAGCGCGGCGACACCATGGTCTTCCTGCGCATCGAGGACGTCACCGGTGGGATCGAGGCGGTCGTCTTCACCACCACCTACGAGAAGTACCGCGAGCTCTGCACCACCGACCGGGTCCTGATCGTGAAGGGGCGCATCGACCGCAAGGAGGGCGAGACGAAGCTGGTCGTGCTCGACCTGGCCGCGTTCGAGGCGGTGCCCGAGAAGCGCGAGGTGCGGATCAGGCTCGACGCGACCAGGGCGCGCGCCGGGCTGATCCAGGAGCTGAGCAGCCTGATCCGTGACTTTCCGGGCGACTCGCCGGTGTACGTCGAGTGCGCCACGTCGCAGGGCCCCAAGACACTCGCCTTCGGGCCGCAGTTCAAGGTGCAGCCCGCACCGGACTTCTACGCCGAGGTGAAGATGCTGCTCGGCGAGTCCGCCGTGGCCTGATCTGCCCTGAAAAGAGCCCGGGACGTTAGAGGTCCGTTAATTCTGCAAATCCCCCGGCATAGTGTGAACCACCTCGGCCGTTTGACCGAAGAGAGGACCGAGGAGGATTACGAGAGAGATGCCGACCGCAGAGAGCCACGTGCAACCGACCGAGCAGCAGCTCGTCGAGAGCTGGCGTGCCGAGGAGCTCGAACGCGCCGGCTTTCCACGGGCGGCCGCCGCCGAGCTCGCGGGGCGCCCCGATGTCGACCTGCACCGCGCGGCCGAGCTGCTCGCGAACGGCTGCACGCCGGAGCTCGCCCTCCAGATCCTCCGCTGACCGCCCGTACGAGCGCCTGACGGCGCCTCGCTCGCGCGGCGACCGCCGAACCTGGTTCACTGGTGGTCCAGGTGCTCGCCTACATCCCAAGCCCACACGCGGCTGTCGTTCACGTCGGGCCGCTGACGCTGCACATGTACGGCCTGATGCTGCTCGCCGGGATCGTCGCGTGCATCTGGCTCACGGGCCGGCGCTGGATCGCGCTCGGCGGCGACTGGGACCTCGTCACGCGCACGGCCGTGTGGGGCGTCGCGTTCGGCGTGGTCGGCGCCCGCGCCTACCACGACATCACCTCCTGGAACGAGGTGCCGACCCCGAAGTGGCAGGGGATCTTCGAGGTCTGGAACGGCGGGCTCGGAATCTGGGGCGGGATCGCGCTCGGCGCGCTCGTCGGCGCCGTCGTCGTCCGGCGCGCCGGCGCCAACGTCGGCGTCTTCATGGACTGCGTCGCGCCCGGTCTGCTGCTCGCACAGGCGATCGGACGCATCGGCAACTGGTGGAACCAGGAGCTCTACGGCAAGCCGACCACGCTGCCGTGGGGCCTGAAGATCGACCCCGCACACCGGATGCCCCAGTACTTCGACCGGGCCACCTACCACCCGACCTTCCTGTACGAGCTGATCTGGGACCTTGCGGGCGTCGCCCTGCTGATCTGGATCGGCCGCCGCTTCCGGATCCGCGCGCCGGGGCTGTTCGCGCTGTATGTCGTCTGGTACACGTTCGGGCGCTTCTTCGAGGAGCTCCTGCGCATCGACCCGGCGCACCACTTCGGCGGGTTGCGGCTGAACGCCTGGGTGTCGATCGCCGTCTTCCTGGCGTCCTCCGGTTACTTCGTGTGGAAGCAGTTTCTCTCCGACCGCACGCGCAAGCCGCCGCCGGAGCCTCACCGGCCCGCGATGGCCATCCCGAAGAGCCGCGTCCGGTAACGGCAGTACTCTCCACCGGATGCCGGTGGCCGTGCGCGAGCTCGAGCTGGACCTCGACGCCTTCGAGGGCCCCTTCGACCTGCTTCTCTCGCTCGTCCTCCGTGAGGAGCTTCCCCTGCAGGAGGTCGATCTCGCCGAGATCGTGATCGCGTTCGCCGAGAACCTCGCCGTCCGCGGCGAGCTCGACCTCGACGCCTGCGGCGAGTTCCTGGTCCTGATCTCCGCCCTGCTCGAGCTGAAGGCGCGCGCGCTGGTCCCCGAGGAGGAGGCCGAGCTCGCCGAGCTCGAGCCCGAGGAGGCGGCCGAGGAGCTGGCGCGTCGGCTCGCTGAGTACCGGCGCGCGAAGGAGGCGGCCGGGTTCCTGCGCGAGCGCCTCGACGAGCGCCGCGATGTGCATTTCCGCCTCGGGCCTGCGCCGCTCGCGC
>JBOGZX010000240.1:0-3326 GCA_050697615.1 Gaiellaceae bacterium | reverse complement strand
GACTCGGGCGGCCAGCGCGGCGTCTTCCGCGTCGAGTCGGTCGACGACATCGAACGGCATCTGCACGAGGCGCTCCACGCGTCGCCGAGCGGCGAGGCGATCCTCGAGGAGTTCGTCGAGGGGATGGAGATGAACGGCATCGTGCTGGCGCGCGGCGGCGAGGCGATCCCGCTGACGCTGTCCGACCGGATGCGCCCCCCGGGGGTCGGCTTCGGCGTCGGCTGGATCCACGTCTATCCGGCTTCGATCTTCGGCGCGCAGCTCGAGGACTCGGAGCGGATCGCGGCCCACACCGTGCACGCTCTGGGCCTGCGCACCGGGATCGCGTTCCCACAGCTGATCGCCGCGCCCGACGGACGCGTGATCGTCGTGGAGTGCGCGGCGAGGATTCCGGGCGGTCAGATGGCCGACCTCGTACGCTTCGCGGTGGGCGTGGATCTCGTCGAGGTGCAGATCCGGATGGCGCTGGGCGACGAGCTGCCGGACGAGCTCGTCCAGCCGCGGTTCGCACAGCCGCTCGCGATCCGGTTCCTCACGGCCCAGCCGGGCGCGCTGCCGACCGGCCGCGTCAGGCGGATCGGGCCGCTCGACAAGGTGCTCGCGTTTCCCGGCGTCGTGCAGGCCGACGTCTACCTGCAGGTGGGCGAGACGATCCGACCGGTGCGGCTCGACGGCGACCGGCGCGGCTACGTGATCGCGACCGCCGACACGAACCTGGAGGCGCTCGACCGCGCCGAGGCGGCGGCGAGGCTGCTCGACGTGGAGGTGGAGGACGAATGACCTGCGACTTCTCGCTCGGTCACTACCGCGAGCTGCTTCGCGCTGCGGCGGCCGGGGGATATCGCTGCGCCGGTTTCGACCGCGATCCGGAGCTCGGCGACCTGATCCTGCGCCACGACGTCGACCTGTCGCTGGAGGGGGCCCTTGCGCTCGCCGAGCTCGAGGCCGCGGAAGGCGCATGGTCGACGTGGTTCCTGATGACTCGCTCGAACTTCTACAACCTCGACTCGGCGGTCGGCGAGCGGTCGATCGCGCGGTTGCGGGAGCTCGGGCACCGCGTCGCGCATCACGCCGTCTATCCCCGGGTCGACCTCGACGACCGCTTCGATCCGATCGTCGCCTGGCACAACCCCGACCCGGAGTACATGCAGGCGGAGATTCCCGGCGCGACGAACGTGATGAGCGCGCGCTTCTTCGACCCCGAGCACTACCGCTCGGACTCGAATCAGTGCTGGCGGCACGGCTGCCCACACGCTCAGCTGGCGGCAGGCGAGTTCGAGTGGCTGCAGCTGCTGACGCACCCGGAGATCTGGGCCTTCGAGGGGCGGACGATGCGCGAATCGATGGAGTCGATGCTCGAGGCCGACCGTGCGACGCGCCTCGAGCACCTGCGCCACGACCGCATCGACCTCTCGTGAGCGAGCTTCCGCTCAGAGGCGGCGACATGAACGTCATCGTCCGCGTCGGCGACACCGTACGGCGGCCGCCGGAGCCGAGCGGCGTCCGCGCTCTCCTGTCGTGGTACGAGCGTGTCGGATTCGACGGCGCGCCGCGCTTCCTCGGCGTGGACGAGCAGGGACGCGAGGTGCTGACGTATGTCGAGGGCGAGCCGGCGTTCGCGCCGGTGCCCTCGTCGGACGACGCGGTCGCCGGGATCGGCAGGCTGCTGCGGCGCGCGCACGACGCGCAGGAGGGCTTCGTCCCACCTGCCGGCGCAGCCTGGTGCCGGCAGGCCGAAGGCGAGCAGGAGGTGGTCGGGCACCTCGACCTCTTCTGGACGAACGTCATCTTCCGCAACGGGCTGCCGGCGGCGCTGATCGACTGGGAGCTCGCGGCGCCGACGTCGCGGGCACTGGAGGTGGGGCTCGCCGCCACGTACTGGGCCGGCATGCGAATCGACGTCCAGCTCCGTGAGTGGGGCATCCCGATCGAGCGGCGCGGCGAGCGTCTTCGCCTCCTCTGCGACGCCTACGGCCTCGACGGCTCCCAGCGCGGCTCGCTGCTCGGCGAGCTGGTCGAGTATCGCCGAAGGCGGATCGAGACGGGGGCGTTCCGCGGAACGACGCCGCTTTCGATCATCCTCGCGAACCTCCACTGGGTCGAGGCGCACGCCGCGGAACTCGCTACGTTCCTCGCGTGACCGTGAGCGTCGCGCGTGCCTCAACCCTTGCTCAGACAGGAGTCAGACACCGGTCAGACTGTGGTCTGAGGGTAGTCAGACAGTGGTCAGACAGTAGTCAGACAGTAGTCAGACAGTGGTCAGACAATGGTCTGACACATGAAAGAGTGACGACTTGGTGACGAAATCGTGACCGGCGGCGCGGCGTGAAGCCGATCACGGTGCTCGTGACCGCGGCAGGCGCGCCGGGCACGGCCGCGCTCCTGAACGCTCTCCGCCGGAACGGCGAGCGCGAGTTGCGGCTCGTGGGTACCGACATGAGCGAGCGCTCGGTCGGCCGGCACCTCTGCGACGCATTTCACATCGTGCCCGCCGGCTCGCACGCGACCTTCCCCGACGCCATGCTCGAGATCGCCGAGCGCGAGCGGGTCGACGCCGTCCTGCCGCAGTCGTCGTTCGACCTCGAAGGGCTCGCAGCGCACGTCTCGCGTTTCCCGATGCCGGTGCTGGTGTCGCGCCCCGGCGCGATCCGCCACTCGAACGACAAGGCGGAAACGTACGAGCTGCTCCACCGGATCGGCGTGAGGGCGCCCGAGTTCCGCCGGGTCAACGGCGCGGGCGAGGTCGAGGCGGCAGCGCGCGAGCTCGGTTACCCGGACCGGCCCGTCTGCTTCAAGCCGGTGTTCTCGTCCGGTTCGCGCGGCTTCCGGATCCTCGACCCGACCGTCGATCGGGCGCATCAGCTGCTCAACGAACGCCCCGGCTCCGTCGCGATGCGTCTGGACGAGGCCGTCGAGCTGCTGCCCGACGAAGGCGGCCCCGATCTGCTCGTGATGGAGCTCGCGCAGGGCGGCGAGACGACGATCGACGGGATCGCGAACGGGCGCGAGATCGTGCTCGGGCACCCGAAGACGCGCGAGGGGATGCGAGCCGGGCTCGCAATGTACTTCGTCACACTCGCCGACGAGGAGCTGATGGAGCTCTCGAACGCGATCGTCGCAGAGCTCGGGATCGAGCACTTCTTCAACATCCAGCTCGTCGGCGACTACGTGATCGAGATCAACCCGCGCATCTCGACGATCGTCTACCAGGAGGATCTGAACCTGCCGTACCTCGGCGTCAAGCGTGCGCTCGGCGAGATCGGCGACGATGAGCTGAGTGAGCTGCGGTCGCGCATCCGCCCAGGCCGCACCGCGCTGCGCTACTT
>JBOGZX010000239.1:0-6276 GCA_050697615.1 Gaiellaceae bacterium | reverse complement strand
CCCACAATGTCCCGCTGCCGCCGAGCACGACCATCACGAGCAGCATGAGCGTGAAGTCGGGCGTCGTGATGCTCGGGTCGGCGCCGTTGACCGCGAGCATGTAGACGACCCCGCCTCCTGTCGCGAGGAACGACCCGAGCACGAACGAGAGCAGCTTGTAGCGACGCGTCCTCAGGCCGAGCACCTCGACGCGGCGTTCGTTCTCTCGGATCGCCTGCCACACGTGGCCCGGGGACTAGCGGACAGCCCAGGCAACCACCGCGAACACGACGGCGGCGTAGCCGAGCGCGAGCCAGTAGAGATTCTTCGTGTTGAAGACCCCGACGAACGCGGCCGGTACGTGCGTGAAGTCGTAGCCGAGCCCCTCGTCGCCCCCGGTCCAGCTGCGCGGGTTCTTCTGCACCAGAATCGCACCCGCCTGCGCGAACGCGAGCGTCACCATGGCGAAGGCGATCCCCGACGTCCGTAGGCTGATCCAGCCGACGACGGCCGGCAGCACGAGACCGACCGCGGCGGTGACGAGGCACGCCTCCGCGAAGCTCCAGTGCCACTTCGTGAGCGCGATGTCGGAGACGTACGCGCCGGCGGCGAAGTAGAGCGCATGCCCGAACGACAGCAGGCCGGTGAAGCCGAAGAGCAGGTCGTACGAGAGTGCGACGCCGGCGAACACGAGGCTGATCGCGAAGAGCTGGAGCGTTCCCGGGCTCGAGAGCGTGCCCGGCAGCAGCTTGCCGGCCCCGACGTCGAGCTCCGGCACGAGCGCGAGCACGACCAGCACGGCGACCGGGAGGGCGGCGCGAATCCGCGTCATGCGGTCGTTCCCGCGAGGGCCGCCGGGCGCGCGAGCAGGACGAGTGCGAGCAGCAGCATCACCGAGAGGTCGCCGACGCCGGTCGAGTAGTAGTTGACGTACTGCTGCGCGAGCCCGACGACGACCGACGCGATCGCCGAGCCTGTCAGGGACCCGAGCCCTCCGATCACGACGACGATGAAGGCGAAGATCATCAGGCTCGTCCCTCGTTGCGGGTCGACGGCGGTGAAGTAGACGCCCGACAGCACCCCTGCGAGCGCCGCGGCGACGCCTCCGATCGCGAACACGAGCGTGAACGAGCGACGTACGTCGATGCCGAGCGCGGTGACCATCGAGCGGTTCTCGACACCGGCGCGAATGACGAGCCCGTAGCGGCTCAGCCGGAGAAACGCCTTCAGCGCACCCAGCACGACGAGCGCGGCGGCGATCTCGACCCAGCGGTCGTTGGGAATGCGCGCGCCCGCGACGCCGGTCGTGCCGATGAACCACGACGGGGTCGCGTACTGGCGCGCGTCGCTGCCCCAGATGCCCTGGACGAGCGCGATCGTCGCGAGTGACAGACCGACGGTGACCAGCACCTGCTCGATGTGCCGCAGGTACAGCGGCCGGATCAGCATCAGCTCCACCAGCGCGGCGAACACGCCGCCGGCGGCGAGTCCGATCAGCGCCGCGACCGTGAAGCGGAGCGAGACGGACGAGATGCCGCCCAGCTTCGACTCGGAGAACCAGGTGCCGTAAGCGCCGATCGTCAGGAACGCGCCGTGCGCGAAGTTGAGCACGCCCATCAGCCCGTAGATGAGCGACAGGCCGGCCGCGACGAGGAAGTACATCGCTCCGAGGCCGAGTCCGGTGAGCGTCAGGAGGACGAAGGTGCTCACGATCCCCGCTCCGGCAGCGACGCCTGCGCCTGCGGGCCCTCCGAGCCTTGATCGAGCCGAACGCTCGTGGTCCCGACGCCGAGCAGCCCGCGGACGAGCGACTCGTCGTCGAGGTCGCTGACCGGGCCCGTGTGCACGACGCGGCCCTGGTCGAGCACGATCACCGAGCGTGCGAGCCGCCGCACCACGGCGAGGTTCTGCTCGACGAGCAGCGCCGTCTCGGTCTCGGCGATCCGTTCGAGCGCGTGCGAGACCTCGGCGACGAGCGCGGGCGCGAGTCCCTTCGTCGGCTCGTCGATCAGCAGCAGCCGGTTCGGGTTGAGCAGCGCGCGGGCGACCGCGACCATCTGCTGCTGGCCGCCGGAGAGCGTGCCGGCACGCTGGCGGGCGCGATCGCGGAGGTCCGGGAAGAGGTCGTAGACGAGCGGGTAGCGTGCGCCGCCGTTTCGCACCGAGAGCCGCAGGTTCTCGGCGACCGTGAGGCCCGTGAAGATATCCCGGTCCTCGGGCACGTACCCGATGCCGAGCCGGACGATCTTGTGGGTCGGCTCGCGCTCGAGCGCGGCGCCGGCGAGCCGTATCGACCCCCGCCTGGGGACGAGCCCCAGCACGGCGCGCAGCGTCGTCGTCTTGCCGACGCCGTTCCGGCCGAGCAGCGCGGTGACGCCCCCGCCGGGCACGTCGAACGACACGCCCTGGAGAACATGGGAGCCGCCGAGGTGCACGTGCACGTCACGGAGCTCGAGCAGGGAAGCAGTCACAGCGCCTCTCCGATGTAGGCCTGCTGCACGGTGCGGTCTCGCATCACGTTCCCGGGCGTGTCGCAGGCAAGCAGACGACCGTGATGCATGACCGCGATCCGCTCGGCGAGCCCGGTCACCACCTCGAGGTGGTGCTCGACCATCAGCACCGTCTTCTGCTCCTCGCGATGGAGGTCGCGGATCACCTCGACGAGCCCGGGGACGTCAGCATGGCTGACGCCGGCCATCGGCTCGTCGAGCAGCACCACGCGCGGGTCGGCGGCGAGCAGCATCGCCACCTCGAGCTTGCGTTTCTCACCGCCGGCGAGGAGTCCGGCAGGCACGAGCTTCCGCGCGCCGAGCCCGACTCGATCGAGGCTCCGTCTCGCGCGCTCCACCGCTTCGCCCGTGCGTCCGGCGCGCCGCCAGATGCGCATCGTCCCGCCGAGCGAGGCGTCGGCGGCCAGGCGGACGTTCTCGAGCGCGGAGAGGCGCGGGAAGACGCTCGCGAGCTGGAACGTCCTCCCGAGCCCTGCCTGTGCGCGGGCGGACGGCGCCGCGTGGGTGATGTCGCGACCGTCGAGCACGACCGATCCCGCGGTCGGTCGAAGCATGCCCGAGAGGAGATTGAACAGGGACGTCTTCCCGGCGCCGTTCGGGCCGATGATCCCGAGGAACTCCCCCTCGGGCACCGCGAGGCCGACATCGGCGACGATCGTCGCGCCGCCGATGTCGAGCCCCAGGGCGTTCGTCTCGAGGATCGGTGTTTTCACCGACCCGTTCTTACTTGAACGGGGTGACCGGGGGATTCACGTTGCCCGGCGAGATGATCTTCAACACCTTGTCGGTGTACTTGCCGTTTGCCTGCTTGACCAGGGCGACCTGGAACATCGGCTGCGCCAGGGCGTGGTCCTGCGGACGGATGTACATCGAGCCCTTCGGGCCGATGAACTTCCAGCCTTCGAGCGCCCCGATCATCTTGTCGGGGTTGTAGCCGGCCTTGCCGAGCGAGTGGACGAGCATCTGCGCGGCGTTGAAGCCGTCCGGCGTGAACAGGTCGGGCAGCTGTCCGCGCCGGCGCATCGTCCGAACGAGCCAGTTGTTGACCTTGTTCCTCGGGCCGTTCCAGACGTAGTGCGCGAGGAACTTGATGCTCCCCGACGCGGGACCGTACCCCTGCCACGTTGCGCTGTTGGCGAGGCCGGTGGTCACCGTCGTGGCGTTGAAGACGCCCTGCTGCTGGAGTGCCTGCCACATCGCGCCGGTCGTGCTGCCGGCCCACGCGACGAAGACCAGGTCGGGTTTCGCCTGAGCAGCCTGTCGCGCGAACGGCGTGAAGTCGTTCGCCGTCAGGGGCACGAGGATCGACGAGACCTTGTGGCCCTTCCCCCCGAGGACGGCCTGCACGGCGGCGACATTGCCCTGGCCGAATGCGTAGTCCTGCGCGAAGACGACGATCTTCTTGCCCACGCCGCTCAGGAACGAGTTCGCTGCGAGCACGTCCTGGTAGGACTGGCGGCCCGAGCGGAACGTGTAGCGGTTGGCGCCGGTGATCGCATCGGTCGCCGCCGGGCCGGAGATGAAGAGGACGTGGTTCTGGTCGGCGACCTGGGCGAGCTGGAGCGAGACCGCGGACGAGACGCCGCCGACGATCACCTTGTAGCCCTTGCCGATCAGGTCCTTCGCCTCGGAGACGGCGGTCGCCGGGTTCGTCTGGCCGTCCTCCATCGTGAGCTGGATCGGATGGCCGTCGACCGCGTTCGTGCCGCCGGTCGCGTACGAGAGGCCGAGGCGCAGGCCTTCGGCGTACTCCGCGCCGTAGGCGGCGAACGCGCCCGTGCGCGAGTAGATGACCCCGACCTTGTAGGGCGACGCCGTCGCCTGGCGAGACTTCGCCGCGACCGTCGCCGTCCCGCCGAGCAGCATGAAGAGCGCTGTCCCGAGCAGAACCTTTGCAAAGCGATGACGCATGAAGCATCCTCCTGTCAGTGACCAAACCTGAGACCCGATTCAGGTGTGAGTTCTTACCGATCGGAGGCACCCTGTCAAGGGTCGGCCGTGTAAAACCGCGGCTCTCCGCACCCTCCGCTCGCCCCGCCACCATGGTCTGACTCGAGTCAGACTCGAGTCAGACAGGAGTCTGACCCACGGAAGTGTGACGGCCTGCTACCGAAGTGTGAAAGCGCCTGCTCAGGCGGCCTGCGTGGCGACCAGCGCTACGCGGACTCTTCGGCCAGCTCGTCGGGCTCGGAGTCGGCGCCGGCGCTCGTCACGAGCGTCGGCTTCAGGCCTTTCTCGATCGTCTCCTTCGTGATCACGCACTTGGAGACGTCCTTGCGCGACGGCAGCTCGAACATCACGTCGAGCAGCGCGTTCTCGATGATCGACCGCAGGCCGCGGGCGCCGGTCTCGCGCTGCAGGCCCTTGTCGGCGATCGACCAGAGAGCGTCCTCGGTGAAGACGAGGTCGATGTGGTCGTAGTCGAAGAAGCGCTGGTACTGCTTGACGAGCGCGTTCTTCGGCTCGGTGAGGATCTGCACGAGATCGCCGCGCCGCAGCTGATGCACGGCGGACAGCACCGGCAGCCGGCCGATGAACTCCGGGATCAGGCCGAAGTTCAGGAGGTCTTCCGGCATCACCTCGCTGAGCAGCTCCGCGCTCGCGGCGTCGCGCTTGGCGGAGATCTCCCTGCCGAAGCCGACGGCGTTCTTGCCCAGCCGCTTGGCGATGATCTTGTCGAGGCCTGCGAACGCGCCGCCGCAGATGAAGAGGATGTTCGTCGTGTCGATCGCGAGGAACTCCTGGTGCGGGTGCTTGCGTCCGCCCTGCGGCGGCACCGACGCCACCGTCCCCTCGAGGATCTTCAGGAGCGCTTGCTGCACGCCCTCGCCCGACACGTCGCGCGTGATCGACGGGTTGTCCGCCTTGCGCGCGATCTTGTCGACCTCGTCGATGTAGATCATCCCGGTCTCTGCCTTCTTGATGTCGAAGTCGGCCGCCTGGATCAGCTTGAGCAGGATGTTCTCGACGTCCTCGCCGACGTAGCCCGCCTCCGTGAGCGCGGTCGCGTCGGCGATCGCGAACGGCACGTTGAGGATCCGCGCGAGCGTCTGCGCGAGGTGCGTCTTGCCGCACCCCGTCGGGCCGAGCAGCAGGATGTTCGACTTCTGCAGCTCGACGTCGCCGTCCTCGGCGCCCATCTGGACGCGCTTGTAGTGGTTGTAGACGGCGACGGACAGCGAGCGCTTCGCCTCCTCCTGCGAGACGACGTACTCGTTCAACGACCCGTAGATGTCGGTGGGGCGCGGGAGGTTCTCGAGGTCGAGCGAGCTCGGAGCCGTCAGCTCCTCGTCGATGATCTCATTGCAGAGATCGATGCACTCGTCGCAGATGTAGACGCCCGGCCCGGCGATCAGCTTCTTGACCTGCCGCTGCGACTTGCCGCAGAAGCTGCAGAGGAGCTGCTCGTTGCCTTCACTCGCGCGCGCCATCGCCTACTCCTTTTTACCCCTGTTCGACCGAAAGCACCAGTGCCGTCATGCCGCGGCCTCGGTGCGCGCGGCTTCGCGATGCGTGATCACCGTGTCGATGATCCCGTATTCCTTTGCCTCCGTCGGACTCAGGAAGAAGTCCCTTTCCATGTCACGTGAGATCTCCTCCTGGGTCTTGCCGGTGTGCTGCGTGTAGATCTCCTCGAGGCGCCGCTTGAGGCCGATCACCTCCCGCGCCTGAATCTCGATGTCGGTGCCCTGCCCCTGGAACCCACCGGAAACCTGATGGATCAGGATTCGAGAATTCGGCAGCGACATCCGCTTCCCTTTCGTGCCGCCGGCGAGCAGCAGAGAGC
>JBOGZX010000238.1:0-6188 GCA_050697615.1 Gaiellaceae bacterium | reverse complement strand
CTGCCGTCGAAGCCGGCGACGAGGCGGCAGCGCTCGCGACGCTCTCACCGGCCGTCGTCTTCCACTCGCCTGCGGTGCACCGGCCCTACGAGGGGCGCGAGGCGGTCGCGGGACTCCTGCACGTCGTCGCGGAGACGTTCGAGAAGTTCCGCTACGTCAGCGAGTGGCGCGACGGCCCGACGACGATCCTCCTGTTCGAGGCGAACGTCGGCAACCGCGACCTGCAGGGCGTCGACATCCTCGCGTCCGGAGCGGACGGCCTGATTGCCGAATTCACCGTGATGGTGCGGCCGCTCTCGGGCCTGCAGGCGCTCGCGGCAGCCGTCGCGGCGCGTCTCGGCGTCGCCTGAGCGCCGCTATAATCGAGCCCAACGCGGATGTAGCTCAGTTGGCTAGAGCGTCTCCTTGCCATGGAGAAGGTCGTGAGTTCGAGTCTCATCATCCGCTCTCTCTCATCGTCTGTACCGCCTGCGCCCCGCCTGAACTGAGCCGGTGCCGGTCGGTCGGCCCTTGAGTTCCTGGCCGACGTAGCCGACTATCCGTAGCGATGAGCTGGCGCGACCGTGACTATGCCCGCTGGACGCCGGAGGAACGCCGTCGGTTCCTCGGCCCGGGTCCGGCCTCCCGGGAATCGCGCGCGGGAGTTTCACGTCGGATCGGCACGACCCAGGGCGTTGCCCTCGCCGCCGGCGTGTCCGCGGTGTTGTTTGCCCTCGGACACTTCCCTGCCGGGCATCCCGTCGTGCCGGTGCTGCACTTCACCTTGCCCTCGTCGAACGTCCGAGGATCCGCTTCGCCACTCGTCGGATCCGCCGCTGCGCCCGCGCGCGTCATCTTGCGGGGGCCGTCCACCACCCGGGTCGGGGCGTTCCTCACCTTTCACGGGCCGGTCCCGATCGGCGACAACGGCCAGGTCGTCATCGAAGGAAGCCTGAACGGTGGGGCATGGCGGACGCTCACGGTTGCGGACGGAAGCGGTGGCAATTATCTGGCGCGCATCGCGCTCAACCAGCGGGGCACGTTGCGACTCCGGGTCGTCTTTCGCGACGGGACGGAAGCCGTCCAGACGATCCGGGTTCTCTAACCGGCTCGAATCAGCGCGGTCCACGCGTCCCAGACCGCGGCGATCTGCGTCAGCGCCTGATAGTGCCTCGCCGTGTCGTCGTTCTCCTCGTGCGAGCCGCGAAGCACGTTGAGGTACTCGGCGATGTCCTTCAGATCCCAGCTGAGGCGGAAGTAGTCCAGCGCGGCCTCGTCGAGTTGCGTCCCGGTCGCACGGGCATAGGCGCCTGACGCGTCGGTCGCTCCGGCGGCGAGCATCCACATGTCTCGCTCCCGCGGCGCGAGGGCTACGGTGTCCCAGTCCACGAGCAGCCGCCCGTGGCTCCTTCGCATGACGTTTGCCGCATGCGGCTCTCCGTGCGTCACGACCCAGCCCCCGGCACGTGTCTGCGCGTCCCGTGCCAGCCGGTCGGCCAGCGTGAGCAGCTCCGCAAGCTCGGACGCCGAGGTCCGGACCGCCTCGCGCGCCGGCTCCGAGAGCGGTCCGCCCGTCCAGGGCGTGTCGACCTCCAGCAGCGCTCGTTCGAGGTGGCCGCGGCCGGGGAGAGCGAAGCCGACGGCGTTCGCGGCGGCGTCGGCCGCAGAGGTCGCCCGGTGAAGCTCCGCGAGCATTGCGACGATCTCCAGCCGCACGCTGTCCGCCTCATAGCGGCCGAACTGTCCCGCCTCTCCGTCGACGAAGGGAAAGAGCGCGATCGCGTAGCGCGCGTCGAGCCGGCGGAGGCTCTCCCCGCCACGCGTAGCGATCGGCGCGACTACGAACCGCAGGCCGTCGTGTCGCAGAGCGGTGGCTGTGTCGAACGCGCGTCGCAGACCGGCAAACGCCGCGTCCCGCGTGTCCCCGAGCCACGCCTCTCGATCGAGGTCGGCGACCGTGACGAAACGGCGACGGCCGACACGGTCCGTGACCTTCCAGTGGTAGCTCCCGCCCCCACGGGCGCGTACTCGGCGACATCCACTTCCAGGTCCCAATCGATGCGGACCGACTTCAGGACGGAGGCAACGTCGAGCCCCTCGGGCATCGCCCTCACGGAACGGACGATATCGCCGCCAGACCGATCGCTCCTACCCTTCTTGGTCTGACTGGAGTCAGACTGGAGTCTGACTCACGCCTTCGTCACGAGAACGTGACAAAAGCGCGCGAGGCATGTCTGGATGCGGGTTTCCCCGGCGCGCCGCACCCGTCCTTTCGGCCACATCGACCATCTCAGACTGTGAGTCAGAGCGACCACCAATACCAGAGCGTCCGTCCGTCTCGCGACTCGGTAAGTTGGGCGAGCTCGCGCAGGACCCCGAGAGCGTCCGCCGGCGTCCAGCGAGACCGTTCGAGCTCTTCGGTCGCCGCCCACCGCTCGGCGACGCCGGCGAGATCGACGGACCGAGCCAGCGCATCGCCGAGCGCCGCGGGCACGGCGAACACTCCGGACTCGCCGCTCTCCGCCTCCCGGTGTTCCGACGCAGACTCGCCGAAGACCTCCGCGTAGGTTCCGGTGCCGAGGATCTCGCCGAGGTTCGCGACGTCGATCGGGCTCAGCCCGTTCGCGGCGACGGTCGCGAAGCGGCCTGCCGGTCCGGCCGACAGAAGGTTCTGGTCGATGTCGCCTGCCTCGCACGCGAAGAGCTCGCCGAGCACCGGGGGATCGTAGTACGCGCGGGCGGAGCAGCTCGGAAACGACGTCAGGTCACGTGTCGGGCGGCGCCGGCGGCACGTCACGGCCTCACCTCCGCCATAGCCCGACACCGCGTCGTCGACGTCGAAGAGGGCACCGAACCTGCGCGCGTCCCGATGCGGGGCGTCGAAGATGCCGATCTGATTCGTGTCCGGATAGACGCTCACATTCGGCGCGTTCTGCTCGCTGATCATCAGCACGCGCACGACCTCGTCGCTGCGATTCTCGAACCCTGGGCGCCTCGTTCGCCGCATGGGAACGAAACGACTTCGCCCTCCGGAAGCTCCCGCCAGCCGGAGGCGGTCCGGAACGCCAGCGCGCCGCGAACGACGACGAGCAGCTCCTCGCGCTGCAGGTGGTGGTGGAAGACCATCCCCTGTCCCGGCTGGAGCTCGTAGAGGCTCAGCCCGAGCCTGACGCTTCCGGCTTCGTCCCCGAGCCGTGCCACCGACAGCTCGGCGCGGGAGGGCTTTCGCGACTCGTAGATGTTCGGCGGGCGGCGAGTGTACGAGGCCGGCGTCCCGGTTCAGTCGTCCGGCAGGGCGCTGACGTAGTTCGTATGCAGCACGTGCAGCGCGTCGGCCAGGTCCGGAGACGTGAGCGCCGTCTTGTGCAGGAAGCCCGCCGCGCCCGCGTCGTCGGCCCGTGCGACGTCCTCGTACTCCCCGGAGCCGGTGTAGATGACGACGTGCTGCCCCGAGTCGCGCTCGTGGATCGCGCGCGTCGCGTCGATCCCGTCGCGGCCGGGCAGCCCGATGTCCATCAGCACGAGATCCGGTGCACGTTCCTCGACCAGGCGGACTGCCTGGTCGCCGTCGGCCGCGCGACCGACGACGACGAAGCGGCCGTCGCCGTCGAGGATCTGCTCGACGAGGGCCGCGAGCCGCTCGTCGTCCTCGGCGATCACGATGCGAAGCGGGGTTTCGATCACGGAGCGGCCAAGCCTGCCAGAACCCACCGTAGGATGCGCCGATGGTGATCGACGGGCACAACGATCTCGTGCTGCACCGCTGGCGGGGCGAGCCGACCAGGCACATGGATCTCGACGACGCAGCTGAGGCCGGCTTCGCGGGCGGCTTCTTCGCGCTGTACGTGCCGTCGCCGACGAGGTCCGATCCGATGAACGCCCCCTACGAGGTGGCGCTGCCGGACACGATCCCGCACCACGAGGCTGCGCGGGTCGCCGAGGAGCTGTACGCCGCGCTCTGCGAGCTGCCGGTGGTACTCGCGACGGCGCCGTCCGACTTCAGGGAGGGGCGGGTCGCGGCGATCGTGCACTTCGAGGGCGCCGAGCCCATCGCCGACGACCTCTCGAACCTCGACGACTGGTACGCGCGCGGGCTCCGCTCGATCGGACCGACGTGGTCCCGGTCGAACGCGTTCGCCGAGGGCGTCCCGTTCCGCTTCCCGTCGACGCCGGACATCGGCGGCGGGCTCAGCGAGGCCGGCCGCCGGCTCGTGCGGGCGTGCAACCGCCTGGGCGTGCTCGTCGACCTGTCGCACCTCAACGCGGCCGGTTTCTGGGACGTCGCGCGCCTGTCGGACGCGCCGCTCGTCGCCACCCACTCGAACGCGCACGCTCTCTGCCCGGCGTCGCGGAACCTCACAGACGAGCAGCTCGATGCGATCCACGGCTCCGGCGGCGTCGTCGGCGTCAACTTCGCGGTTGCGTTCCTGCGCGAGGACGGCGCGAACGAACCGTCGACGCCGATCACGGAGATCGTCCGTCATGTCGACTACCTGGTCGAGCGGATGGGCGTCGACCACGTCGCGTTCGGTTCCGACTTCGACGGCGCGACGATGCCCGACGAGCTGGGCGGCATCTCCGGTCTGCCGAAGCTCGTCGCCGCCCTCGAAGGGGCAGGTTACGACGGAGACGCCGTCGCGAAGATCACGCACGAGAACTGGCTGCGCGTGCTCGGCGACACCTGGTGCTGATCGCTCAGGGGCGGCGGGCGAAGAAGCTGCGCGCCTTCAGGGTCATCACGAGCGTGCCCTCCTGGTTGAAGACCTCGCTGGAGATGATGACGGTCCCGCGCGCGGGATTCGTCTCCGACGGTCGCGAGTCGACGATGGTGGCGCGAGCGGTGAGCCGGTCGCCGGGGCGCACCGGAGCCGTCCACCGGATCTGCTCGACGCCCGGCGAGCCCAGCGACGCGCTGTCGAGCAGGATCTCCCGCACGAACATACCCATGAAGATCGCGGCCGTCTGCCAGCCGCTCGCGATCAGCCCGCCGAACGGGCCGGTCCGCGCCGCCGCGGCGTCGACGTGGAAGGGCTGCGGGTCGTAGCGGCGCGCGAACGCGAGCAGCTCGTCCTCGGGAACGTCGACCGGTCCAAGCTCGGTGACGTCACCGACGCGGAAATCCTCCCAGTAACGCACAGGCGCGCAACCTATCGATACGGTGCCGCGGTGCGCACGCGGAGCCTCGGGCCGCTCGACGTCACCGCCGTCGGGCTCGGCTGCAACAACTTCGGCGGGCGGATCGACGAGCCGGCGACCCGGGCTGTCGTCGACGCGGCGATCGACGCCGGGATCGCGTTCTTCGACACCGCTGACATCTACGGGAACAAGGGAGGGAGCGAGGACCTGCTCGGTCGTGCGCTGCGGGGCCGCCGCGACCGGATCGTCCTCGGGACAAAGTTCGGCAAGCCGATGGGGGACGGCGTCGAGCGGCGCGGCTCGCGCGACTACATCCGGCGCGCGGTGAAGGCGTCGCTCCACCGGCTGCAGACCGACGTCATCGACCTCTACCAGCACCACGAGGAGGATGAAGGCACGCCGCTCGAGGAGACGATCTCCGCGCTCGAAGAGCTCGTGAGCGAGGGAACCATCCGCGCATACGGGACGTCGAACTACCGTCCTGCGGCCCTCGAGCGGGCGAAGGCGCTCGCCGGTCCAGCATACGTCTCCGAGCAGAGCGAGTACTCGTGGCTCGCGCGCGAGGCCGAGCGGGAGCTGCTGCCCACGTGCGACCGGCTCGGGCTCGGCTTCATCCCGTTCTTTCCGCTCGCATCGGGGCTCCTGACCGGCAAGGTGGCGCGCGACCGGCCGCCCGCCGAGGGCACGCGGCTGCACGGACGCGAGATCGACGAGCACGACCTCGACGTCGTGGAGCGGCTCCGGGGCTGGGCGGCTGACCACGGCCTCTCGCTGCTCGAGGTGGCGATCGGCGGCCTCGCGGCCGTCTCGCCGGTCGTCTCCGTGATCGCCGGTGCGACGAAGCCGGAGCAGGTGCGTGCGAACGCCGCGGCCGGCGGGTGGGAGCCCTCGCCCGTCGAGCTCGCCGAGCTGCTCGCGCTCTGACGCGCCAGACCAGGCTTCGCGGCTAGACCCTATGGAGTCTGTGTAGCCGCGAGGCTTTGAGGGCCGGACACTTCGTGCGTGCGGGGGTTTGTCTGGCCGGAGACGGGCTCCGGCTGACCCCGGACGAAGGAGGTCCGGCCATGTTGGAG
>JBOGZX010000237.1:0-6065 GCA_050697615.1 Gaiellaceae bacterium | reverse complement strand
GGGGGTGGGCGGGATCGCGCGGCCGCCGGTCTCGTTGTACAGCGAGACGTTGCCGGAGACGACGGGAATGCCGAGCGCGTCGGCGGCGTCCGCGATGCCCGCGATCGCGCGCTCCAGCTCCCAGGCGATCTCCGGCTTCTCCGGGTTGCCGAAGTTGAGGCAGTCGGTGAGCGCGAGCGGCTCGCCGCCGGCGCACGCGACGTTGAGCGCGGCGTCCAGCACCGCGCCCCAGCCGGCCTCGTAGGGGTCGCGCTCGCCGAGCCGCGGCCCGTCGAGGGAGACGGCGAGGCCGCGAACGCCGTCGACGCGCAGGACGGCTGCATCGAGCCCCGGACGGCGCACGGTTCGCGAGCCGACCAGCTGGTCGTAGCGCTCGAACACCCACGTCTTCGGCTCGTGGTTGACCGGGTCGACCGGTGCCGTCTCGACCGGATGCGGCGTGCGCTCGACGTCGTAGCGCGGGCACTCGTCGGTGAGGAGCCCGGCCGGGATGGAGCCGACGACGCTGCCGCCGGAGAACGCGCGCAGCTCGCCGTGCCCCGTCACCTCGCCGATCGCCGTGCACGGCAGCTCCCAGCGCTCGCAGGCGGCACGCACGTCGTCGACGCGATCCGGCGCGACGACGGCGACCATCCGCTCCTGCGACTCGGAGATCATGATCTCCCACGGCTCCATGTCGTCCTCGCGGAGTGGGACGCGGTCGAGGTGCACGTCGACGCCCATGCCGTCGCCCGCCATCTCGGACAGCGACGACGCGAGGCCGGCGGCGCCGCAGTCCTGCAGCGAGACGACGAGCCCGCGCTCGACGAGGTCGAGCGACACCTCGATCAGCGCCTTGCCGCGGAACGGGTCTCCGATCTGGACGGACGGGCGCTTCTCGTCGGAGCCCTCCAGGTCCTGCGAGGCGAGCACCGAAGCGCCGCCGATCCCGTCGCGGCCGGTCAGGGCGCCGAACAGCACGAGGGCGTTTCCCACCCCCCGCGCCTTCGCTCCGAGGACCCGCTCGGGCGGCAGCAGCCCCACGCACATCGCGTTCACGAGCGGGTTGAGCGCGTACGCCTCGTCGAATGCGCACTCGCCGCCCACGTTGGCGACGCCGACGCAGTTGCCGTAGTGGCCGATCCCCGCGGCGGCGCGCTCGAACTGCCAGTCGGGGGAGCCGAAGCGGAGGCCGTCGAGCAGCGCGATCGGCCATGCGCCCATCGCGACGATGTCTCGCAGGATCCCGCCGACCCCGGTGGCGGCTCCCTGGAACGGCTCGACCGCCGACGGGTGGTTGTGGGACTCGGCCTTGAACGCGACCGCCAGGCCGTCGCCCAGGTCGATCACCCCGGCGTTCTCGCCGGGGCCCTGCAGCACCCGCGCGCCGGCCGACGGCAGGCGCTTCAGGAGCCGCGCGGAGTGCTTGTAGCCGCAGTGCTCCGACCAGAGCAGCGAGAAGACCGCCAGCTCGAAGTCGTTCGGCGCGCGCGCAAGCAGCTCCTCGATCAGGGCGTACTCCTGGTCGGTCAGACCGAGCGAACGGTGGAGCGGCTGGTCGACGACGACTGCCAGAGGACCACTGTATCCGGCCTCTAGGATGGCCCCATGACGCACCGTTACGTGCCGCTCGCCGGTGCGCTGTCGCTGCTCTGGGGCGCGTCGTACCTCTTCATCAAGGTCGCGGGACGCGAGATCGAGCCCGGGACGATGATGCTCGGCCGGATCGCGATCGCCGCGGCGGTGCTGCTCTGCGTGCTCGCGCGGCGCGGAGAGCTGTCGGATCTGAGGCGCGTGCCGTTCGGCGCCTACCTGCTCGGCCTGTTCAACTCGGCCGTCCCCTTCACGCTGATCGCCTGGGGCGAGCGGCACATCACGTCCGGGCTCGCCGCCGTCGCGAACTCGTCGGTGCCGATCTTCGTGGCGCTGCTCGCGATCCGCTTCCGTCCCGAGGAGCGGTCGCGCGGGGTGCGGGCGCTCGGCATCCTGCTCGGGCTGGTCGGCGTCGGCGTGCTGACCGGCGCGGCGCCCGGCGGCGGCTGGTGGGGGATAGCGGGCACGGCCGCAGTGCTCTTCGCGTCGCTGTCGTACGGCATCTCGACCCTCTACGGCCAGCACCTCGTCGCCGGCGTCACGGCGCCCGTCCTGTCGACGACCGCGCTGCTCGGCGCGCTCGTGATCATGCTGCCGCTCGGGTTCGCGCAGGCGCCGTCGAGTCTTCCGAGCACGAAGGCGATCGGCTGCGTGCTCGCGCTCGCCGTGCTCGGGACAGCGATCGCCCAGCTGCTCTGGTTCCGGCTGCTGCGCAGCTTCGGCTCTGCCCGTGCAAGCCTCACGACCTACCTGCTGCCCGTGACGGCGCTCGTCTACGGCGTCGTCCTGCTGCACGAGAGCGTCACCGTCCCCGAGCTCGGCGGCCTCGTGCTCATCCTCGGCGGCGTCGCGCTCGGCTCCGGGAAGGTGCGACTGCCGAGGCGCGCGGTCGTCGCGGAAGCCTCGTGATCGGGCTCCGCCGCGCAAGGGTGGGCGACGTGGACTGGCTGGTCGCGCTCTACAGCGGCGACGACGTCGATCCGTTCCTCGGGCCGCGCCCTCGCGACGCCGAGGCGATACGCGCGGACGTCGAGCGCTCCGAGCGCGAGCCGCGGGCGTTCGGACGGATGATCGTCGAGGTCGACGGCGAACGGGCCGGAGCTCTCGGCTGGCACGAAGTGAACGAGCGGAACCGGATCGCGGGGCTCGAGGCGCTGGCCGTCCATCCCGACTTCCGCGGCCGGAGAGTGGCGGACGAGGCGGCGCGGCTGGCGCAGCGCCACCTGATCCTCGAGCTCGACTACCACCGGCTCGAGCTCGCCTGCTACGGCTTCAACGAGCGGGCGATCGCCCACGCGGAGCGGTCCGGCTTCGTGCGCGAGGGGGTGAAGCGTAAGGCCTACCTGCGGCGCGGCGAGTGGCAGGACGCGGTGCTTTTCTCGCTGCTGCGGGAAGACCTCGAGGGCGAGCGGCCCTCGACGGAACCGGAACCGGAGGCGTGATGCTGATCCTTCACCAGGCAGAGTGGTGCCCCTACTCCTCGGCGGTGCGCGAGCGGCTGGCCGAGCTCGGCGTCGATTTCGTGGCACGCCAGGTCGCGCCGTGGCCCGAGGAGCGAACCGAGCTCCAGGAGCTGAGCGGCGACAACTCGATTCCGGCGCTTCAGACCGACGACGGCCGGTTCTTCTCCGGCGACGAGGCGATCTTCGAGTACCTCGGTCGCTTCGTGGTGGGCCCGCGGGCGGCGGAGCATCGCGGCCGCTACCGCGAGCACGCCGGCGAGCGGCGGCGCGGCGTCACCGGCGAGGTGCTCGAGCGCCTCGCGCCCGACGACTCGTAGGATGCCGGGTATGACATCCCGGTACCTGCACACCATGCTGCGTATCACCGACCCCGAACGGAGCCGCGCGTTCTACGAGGCGCTCGGCATGGAGTTCCGGCGCGAGTCGCCGATCGTGCGCAACGGCGAGAAGGAGGCGACGCTCTACGTCCGCGGCTGCCCGGGGCAGGAGGAGGAGCTCGAGCTGACGCTCAACCACGACGGCCGCGCCTACGAGCTCGGCACCGCCTACGGCCACATCGCGATCGGGGTCGACGACCTCGACGAGACGCTCACCCGACTCGCCGGCCAGGGCATCGAGCCGGAGCGCGCCCCGTACCAGGTGCGCGAGGGCGGCTCGTGGCTGTGCTTCGTTCAGGATCCCGACGGCTACAGGATCGAGATCATCGGCCGCAGCTGAGGCGGGGGGTGCAGGTGGTGTCCGGGCGGTCGGTGACGATCGAGGTGTGAAGGTGCGCGAGATGATCTCGCTGGTGGAGGGGGACGGCTGGTACCTGGTCGCAACGAGGGGCAGCCATCGGCAGTTCAAGCACGCGGAGAAGCCCGGCCGGGTGACGATAGCTGGCAAGCTGTCGGCTGAGTTGCACCCGAAGACCCGTGCGAGCATCCTTCGGCAGGCGGGATTGAGACGATGACCGATTACTCCGAACTGGCCGGCCGTTACCTGATCCTGATCGAGGGTGGACCACCTTCGAACTACTCGGCCTGGTCGCCTGACCTGCCCGGCTGTGTCGCGGTCGGAGAGGGCCTCGAGGAAACCGAGCGGGAGATGCGCGCCGCGATCGCTTTCCACCTCGAAGGGCTGGTCGAAGACGGCGCGCCGATCCCGGATCCAACCGGTCCCGGCGTCTATCTCGAGCGGAACGTCGGCGCAGCTGCCTGACCGGGCGCGCTCGGCACGCCTTCTCCTCAACGTTCGTGAGTTCCCCCGGACGGCTACCGGATCGAGATAATCGGCCGCGGCGAGAAGCTGCAAGTCGCGGCTTCAGCGCTCCAGCCTCTGGTTTGTCCGCTACCTCCCGCTGAAGCGGATCGCGCGGATCGCAAGCGTCAGGCGTAAGGGACCGTCTCCCAGCCCGTGGCCACCGATCCGCGGGTAGCCATCAATCCTGCGGAGGGTGCTAGTGATGCCACCACCACGAACCTACGATCGCGCCGATCACCTGAAGCGCAAGCGTTCCGTCGTTCAACCGCGCCATCCGCATCAACCTACGCGTGTCGTCGTCTACGCGACGGTTGGCGGCGTCATACCGGCGACGCGCCGCGCCTACCAGGAAGCCTCGCCAAACCATGTCCGCAACTCCGGTGATGCAGAACCCGATCACGATAGGAAGACCGACACCGGTAACCGGATCTGAGTGGGTCGCCTTCGAGAATCCGAAGCCGACTGCCAAGACAGGAATCCCCAGGACTGCGATCAGCATCGACCAGCACGTTCCCGCGTTGAGGACGTAGCCGAGCGGACGCCAGGCTTTCGTCAGACCTCTGAGTCTCGCGCCACCATTCCAGGGAAAACGGCTGCCGCGAGAGCGGCCCAGCGAGATGTGCAATGAGGAAGAGGTTGACGGCATCGTTTGCCGCTCCGAGCGCGCGGTAGTAGCGGTGAAGCGCGTGCAACCTCCTGCCAAGCATCACTCACCGGCCAGACGGCACGTTCGTCACTCTCTCGGGCGTCGTTCCTGAACACTCACGCGCAGGTGAGAATCGTCCTGGGCAACGCGGCCTTGTTCGCACGTTGACGGGTTAGAAGCGATCGACCGCCGCAAACACGACGCTGCCTGAGAGCGTGCCGCTGCTGACGGTCACGCGCCAGCAGCCTGGTTGCGGTACGAGCACGTAGGACGCAAACGCTCCTCCCGATACGACGTGCTCGCTCTTCGTGAACGAACCCGAAGCATCCAGACGGCGTCCTCGAATCAGCATTGTCCGAGCACCCGAGACGCGGCGCGGGATCCAGAGCACCTTCGGATTGACAGAACGTTTCACGCGCGTCGTGAAGATACGGGCTCCCAGCTTCTTCGACTTCGCCCACGGTGTCGCGCCGTAGTAAAAGAGATGGGCGCGAAAAGCGCCGTTCGATGCTTCAACCCACGGCACACTCCGCAGACCGCCCGACTCGCCGGGAGCAGGCGTGTAATGCACATGGCTGACCGGGCAGATTGCCGCGGCGAAGAACAACGCTAACGCGGTCATGCACTTCTCTGATTCGCCACCACGGCTATCTACCCTACGGTCGGGGGCTTCAGCGAGGTCCGTTCTCAGGCGTCTGTGAGGAACAATTGCGCAGGCGAGGCTTGTCTCAAATAGACAACTTGTGCCTCTACGGACGGGTCGGTAGACCTTGTCCCACGACCCCGGGGTAGCTCAATTGGTAGAGCGGCCGACCGTCCATCGGAGTGGTGCCGGTTCGACTCCGGCCCCCGGGGTCCAGGACGCACGAAGGCCCGCCGCGAGGCGGGCCTTCGAGTAGCTCAATTTCAACCGACCGTCCGCTGCGAATCCTAGCGCGACTGCTCTGGCGTCATTGCGGAACGCTCGCCCATGCGAGCGACTTCTCGGCGGACAAGTTGACGCGATACCGCTGAGGCGCCTTCGCGTTCAGCTTCGCCTGTGCGCGCTCCGGGAGCTCGCGTGCCGGTGGGCGTTGGTGAGCATCCTTGCCCGCTCCTCCTTCCGCCCCGTGCGTTCAGCCTCCGTCAGCTTCCTCTTCGCC
>JBOGZX010000236.1:0-2253 GCA_050697615.1 Gaiellaceae bacterium | reverse complement strand
TAACGCCGGTGTCCGCCTGGGGTGTAGAAGGCCGGCACGCGGCCCTGATCCGACCACTTGCGGATCGTGGACTGGGCGACGCCGAGGAACTTCGCAGCCTGGCCGAGCGTTAGCCAGTCGGGCTCGTCGGTCGGAGCGCGTCTGCCCGGATACGTCATGCCCGAAAAGTAGCCAAAGTTGCTGCTACCTAAACACTGTTACCGATGTGTGGTCACCGTGACCGTGCTCAGCGCGGCGGGAGTGAGCGGCAGCGGCTTCAGGGTGCGCACGATCGACTGCGTGCCGCCCGGCGTCGGGCTGTCCGAAAGGGCCTGACCGAGGGCGATCCCGACCGCAAACGCGACGATCAGGGCGATGACGACGGCGATCGCGCGTCTCACGGCGCGTAATCCGAGGCGCCGCGGGCGTAGAGATGGAAGGCGGCGTCTGCGATCGTGCCCGGCTCGGCGACCGGAGGCGCGTCCGGATCGTCGGAGGAGAGCACCGTCCGCGCCCACTCGTCCGCGCCGTCGTAGGCGTCTGCCAGCTCCGCGAGCGTGTACGTCTGCCCCACCCGCTGGCGCAGCCCCCCGACGAGCACGTCGACCCGGGACGCCAGGAGCGCGTATCGCGACGGCATGTCTCGACGCTCCTCGACGCGCCGGTTGCCGTCCTGCCACTGCTGCCGGGCGAGCGAGACGTCCATCTCAGGCAGTACAGCAGGAGTCGGGCCAGATCGAGGGGAGCTCCGCGAGGATGCGATCGCCGAGCTCGTAGCCGGGCCGCGCGAGCGCGAACGCGGCGTGCGCATGCAGGCATTTGAGGCTGCCGGCGCGGGTCGAGCCGCCGATGCCGGCGTCGAGCTCGGGGCGCAGCGCTCGCTGCTCGGCCTGGCCTGCGGCCAGACTGCGCGCCAGGCCCGGATCGTCGTGCGCCGCGCGCGTCCAGCGCTCGACCCCTCCGGCCGCTTCGAGTCGCGAGATCGCCGAGACGAGGTGCGGGCACGTGACGTAGAACTGCGTCGGGAACGGGCGTTCCGACCGGTCGAACGGCGCCTGCTCGGTGACCGCCGGTCGCCCGAACGGGCAACGGACGGCCACGCGCCGGAACGCCCGCGGCGGTCGGCCGATCTGCCGCTCCACGGTCTCGCGGTCGTCCACGGCGAATCAGATTAGTGGTGCTTGCGCCAGGTGGAGATGCCCTTGACGATGAAGAGCCGCTCACCGGGCTTCACCAGACCGAGGCGGCGTGCCTCGCGCACGAGCTGGGTGTTCGTGCCGGCCTGAGCGATTCGCTTCTTCAGCTGCGTCTTCTCGTTCTGCAGCGCCTGCACCTGCGCGTTTCGCGCCTGCAGCCGCTGCTTCGTGCTCAGGTATGTCTGAGTCGGCTTCCAGTACAGGAAGGCCAGCAGCGCGATGCCGCCGATCGCGAGCAGCCGCGTCGGCTTCAGCCGCGTGCGGCGGGCGGCGGCGCGGGAGCTCATGCCTCCGGGTTCTCCGCACAGGCCGCGGTCTCCTTCCCCGGGCCGACACGACGCTCGCCCGGCGTCAGGCGATGTCGACCTTGATCACGTTGGTCGAGCCGGGCAGGTTCACGGCGGTGCCGGCGGTGGTGACGATTCGGTCGCCCTTCTCGATGACGTCGGCGTTGAGAGCGGACTCGATCGAGCGCGTCCAGAGGTCCTCAACGTTCTCCGTCTGCTCCATCAGGACCGGCGTCACGCCCCACTCGAGCGCCATCTGCTGCACGGCGGTCTGGTGGTGCGACAGCCCCACGATCGGCCGGCGCGGGCGCAGCCGCGCGACCGCCGAGGCGGTGCGGCCGGTGAACGTCGGCACGAGGATCGCGCTGGCGCCGAGGGTCTCCGCCAGGTCGCAGGCGGCGTTCGACATCGCTCGACCGACCGTCGTCCTCTCCCCCGGCTCCGGCATCTGATGGCGGTAGCCCATCGACGGCTCGACCGTGCGCGCGATCGTGTCCATCGTCCGCACCGCCTCGACCGGGTAGTTGCCGGTCGCCGTCTAGGCGGAGAGCATCACGGCCGACGTGCCGTCGAGAATCGCGTTCGCGACATCGCTCGCCTCGGCTCGTGTCGGCTCGGCGTGCTCGATCATCGACTCGAGCATCTGCGTGGCGGTGATCACCGGCTTCCCGACGTCGAGGCAGCGCAGGATGATCCGCTTCTGCAGGAGCGGCACCGTCGCAGCCCCGATCTCGACGCCGAGGTCACCGCGCGCGACCATGACCGCGTCCGTCTCCTGCAGCACCTCGTCG
>JBOGZX010000235.1:0-1562 GCA_050697615.1 Gaiellaceae bacterium | reverse complement strand
CGGCGGCAGCCGGCGCGTCAGCGAGCCGCCGGCGAAGTCCGCCGAGCCCCAGACGAGCGACGAGCCGAGCGCGAGGGCGAGTCCGAGGAGGCCGATCTCAGCTCAGCCGCTCGACGAGCATGGCCATGCCCTGGCCGCCGCCGACGCACATCGTCTCGAGGCCGATCGAGAGGTCGAGCGTCTCGAGGTCGTTCAGCAGCGTGCTCATGATTCGCGCCCCCGTCATGCCGTAGGGATGCCCGAGCGCGATCGCGCCGCCGTGCGGGTTCAGCTTCTCCGAGAACGGGTCGACTCCGAGCTCGCGGCACACCGGCAGCACCTGCGCCGCAAACGCCTCGTTCAGCTCCATCACGTCGACGTCGTCGATCGTCATCTTCGCCTGGGCGAGCACCCTGCGCACGGCCTCGATCGGCCCGACACCCATGATCTCCGGCTCCACGCCGGAGACGCTCGATGCGAGGATCCTGGCCCGCGGCGCGATGCCGAGCTCCTGTGCGCGGTCGGCCGACATCACCACGACCGCCGCGGCTCCGTCGTTGAGCGGGCACGAGTTGCCCGCGGTGACCCTCCCGCCCGGCTGGAACGCGGGCTCGAGCGACTGCAGCTTCTCGAGGGTCGAGGATCGCCGCGGCCCGTCGTCGGTGTCGATGCCATCGTACGGCGAGATCTCCCGCGCGAAGAAGCCCGAGTCCTGCGCGGCGACCGCGCGCTCCTGCGACTGCTGCGCGAACCGATCCATCTCCTCGCGCGAGACGTCCCAGCGCTCGGCGACGTTCTCGGCTGTCAGGCCCATCGGGATGTAGACGTTGGCGATCGGGGCGTCGTCGCCGAAGAGCGCGGGGTGGAGCTCGTCCTCGCTCTTCGGGTAGCCGTTGACCTGCGAGATCGACTCGACGCCCCCGGCCACGAACACGTCGCCCTCGCCGGCCCTGATCGCATGGAACGCCATGCGGATCGTCTGCAGGCTCGACGCGCAGAAGCGGTTGACCGTCGTTCCCGGCACGGTCTGCGGGAGTCGGGCGAGGAGCGCAACGCGCCGGCCGAGGTTCATCCCCTGCTTCGCCTCCGGGAACCCGCAGCCGATCATCACGTCGACGATCTCCTCTCGCGGCAGCGCCGGGACCTTGTCGAGCGCCGCGGCGACCGCGAACGCGCACAGGTCGTCGGGGCGGGCGTCGACGAGCGAGCCCTTCCCGGCACGCCCGATCGGGGTGCGCGCGACGGAGACGATCACAGCGTCCGGCATGTCCCTGTATTGACTGATGGGTCAAATCGCTTCTAGGGTAGGTCCCGATGGCCGCACTCCTCACGCTTCGTGACGTCGATGCGCGGTACGGGCCGATCCAGGCGCTGCACGGCGTTACGCTCACGGTTGACGAGGGCGAGATCGTCGCGCTCCTGGGTGCGAACGGTGCGGGGAAGACGACGACCCTACGCGCGATCTCCGGCACGGTGCGCCGCAGCGGCTCGCTCGAGTTCGCCGGACGCTCGCTGGGCAGGTGCGGGCCGGAGGCCGTTGCCCGCCGGGGGATCGCCCACGTACCCGAGGGGCGGGGCACGTT
>JBOGZX010000234.1:0-3713 GCA_050697615.1 Gaiellaceae bacterium | reverse complement strand
GCTCACGAGAGCGGAGGCCCCGGCTTTGCCGGGGCTGGAGCGGGTATGAGCGTAGGCTCGACGGAGGTCACGAGAGCGGAGGCCCCGGCTTTTGCCGGAGCTGGAGCGGGTAGGAGCTTCGCGGTTGAGGCGGCGCCGCACCCCGAGCGCGCGCTGCAGAGCCTCTACGGCCGCTACAAGGGACTCGCGATCTCCGCGGCGGCGGCGGTGATCATGGAGGCGCCGCTCGACGGCCTCACCGCGTCCGTCGAGAAGCTGCGCTGCGACTGCCGCGAGGCGGTGCGGCCGGGCTGCGAGTATCCGGCGCAGCTCGCCGCCTGCTCCGAGGCCTCGGCCGCGCTACTCGGCTTCCTCCGACGGGCACGGCAGCGGGACGTCTCGGATGCCGAGCTCGAACAGGTGCGAACGACGCACCTGGAGCTCCGGCGGGAGGTCTGGCGCGTCCTCCCCTGCGAGTACGTGCCGTGTTGCGCAGACGAACACCACATCCACAGGAGCTGAGATGGCCGACTATTCGATCTGGGTCGTTGAGTACGCGCGGGTCAACGAATTCGCGCAGGGGATCCTGCTCTACGGCAACTGGAACACGGGCACGCGGATCGCGCCCTACTGCTACGCCGTCGTGAAGGGCGAAGGTCGCACCGCGGTGATCGACACCGGCTACAACCATGTCGAGCTCGGCGAGGTGCTGGGGAACTCGTACGGCGTCAGCGACTGGCAGCCGGCGGAGGTCGTGCTGCCGCGCATCGGGATCGACCCGTCGGAGGTCGACACGGTGATCCTCACGCACAACCACTTCGACCACGCCGGCGGGGTCGAGTTCTTTCCGAGCGCCCACGTCTACATCCAGGCGCGCGAGGTCGAGAAGTACCTCTGGTCGTCGGGCCTGCCCGACCGCTTGCAGTGGCTCACGTCGGCGACCGACCCCGACCTGATGCTGTGGCTCGTCAACCGGCGGAAGCACGGAAAGCTGACGCTCGTCGACGGCGAGGCGGAGATCATGCCCGGCATCCGCGCCGTCCCCGCGTACGACACGCACACGGCGGGCTCCCAGTACATCACGATCGAGAACGAGCGGGACGGCCGCTGGGTGATGGCGGGCGACAACGTCTACGTCTACGAGAACTACACGGGCGCCTACGGCGACGGGCGCTTCACGCCGATCGGCCTGATCTTCGGCAGCGTCGAGCGGACCGTGCTGAACATGGACGAGATGTGGCGGTACGTCGACGGCGACATCACGCGCATCGTGCCGTTCCACGAGCAGAACCTGTGGCAGCAGTTCCCGTCGCGGCAGTTCGAGGACACCCTCCACGTCGCGGAGCTCTCCCTCGCAGCCGGGGAGGAGAGCCGCGTGGATGCGGCGCTCGCCGCCTCATGAGCGCGGTCGGGCAGAACACGCCCGCGAGGACCGGAATGATCGGCCTCGGCAACATGGGCGGCCGGATCGCGCGGCGGATCCGCGACGGCGGGCTGGCTGTCAAGGGATTCGACGTCGACCCGGAACAGCTCGGAGGCTCCGGGATCGAGGCCGCAGCCTCGCTCGCGGAGCTCGTCCAGGGCGTCGACGCCGTCTTCCTGTCTCTGCCGAACAGCACGATCATCGAAGCCGTGGTGCTCGGCGACGACGGCGTGCTCGCCAACGCGCGCGAGGGGCAGATCGTCGTCGACCTGAGCACGGCCGCCCCTGCTTCGACCCGGAAGATCCACGACGCACTCGCCGACCGGGGCGCATCCTACGTCGACGCCGGCATCTCGGGCGGCGCCGCCGCGGCCGAGCAGGGCTCGCTCTCGATCATGGCCGGCGGCTCGCCTGAGGCGCTCGCCGCCGTGACCCCGATCCTCGAAACGTTCAGCGCCCGCGTCTACCACATGGGCGACTCGGGCACCGGCCACGTCGCCAAGCTGCTGAACAACTTCCTGAACGGCATCAGCCTGGCGGCGACCGCAGAGGCGATGGTCGCGGCGAAACGGGCCGGTCTCGACCTCGCCCAGCTCCTGGACGTGATCAACCACTCGAGCGGCGTCAACTTCGCTACGCAGAATCGCTTCCCGCGGATCATCCAGGGCGACTACCTCGAAGGCGGCCTGACCAGCGAGTTGATGGCGAAGGATCTGAGACTGTACCTCGAGTACCTGCAGGGGATCGAGGTGACGAGCTTCACCGGCGTCGCCTGCCTCGGTGCGTTCAACCTCGCGACCGCGCTCGGTTACGGCGACCAGATCTCGAACCGCGTCGTCGACGCGATCGGGGACGTCGCAGGCGGCGTGAGGCTCCATCAACCGGAGGAGGAAGCACGATGAGAGTGGCACGCGGCCGCGCCGAGCGCACGGCATCGGAAGAGCGTGGGCCGACCTTCAGCGGCAAGGTCTGGGCCGACCCGGTGCTGCCGTCGGAGGACGGGATGGTGGTGAACAACGTCTTCTTCGAGCCCGGCGCCCGGACGCACTGGCACACGCACGAGGTCGGGCAGGTCCTGCACGTGCTTTCGGGCGAGGGCCGGCTGCAGGTTCGAGGCGGCGAGGGGCACGCGTTGACGCCGGGCGACGTCGCCCACATTCCGGCCGGAGAGATCCACTGGCACGGCGCCCGGCCGGAGTCGTACCTCCTGCATCTCGCCGTCTCGGTCGGACCAACCGGCTGGCTCGACGAGGTCTCGGAGGACGACTACCGCTCCGCCTTCGAAGGCCGTTAATGCTGCAGGTTCTGCTGAGCGGCCTCGCGATCGGCGCCGTCTACGGGCTCGTCGGCATGGGCTTCGCGACCGCGTTCTACGTCACTCGGGTGATCAACTTCGCCCAGGGTCAACTGCTGATGGCGGCGGTGATGGTCTCGGCGGCTCTCGCGCGGACTGGCCTCTCGCCGTGGATCTCGATCTGCGTCGGTGTCGCCGCCGCAGCCGGGCTCGGCGCCGCGACGTACGTGATCGCGGTGCACCCGGTGCTCGCGTTCGACCGGTTCAGCTTCGCCTGGCTCGTCAGCACGCTCGGGGTCGCACTGATCCTCGAGAACGCGGCGGCGCTCATGTGGGGGCCGACGTCACGGTCGTTTCCGACCCTTCTCAACGGCACGAGCGTGCACCTCGGCGGTGCCACGCTCACGATGCAGGAGGTCGCCGCGATCGTCGCCGCGATCGTCTGCGCCGTCGCCTTCGAGACGTTCCGTCGGCGGACGCTCTTCGGCAAGCTCGGAATCGCGATCGCCCACGACGCGGAGATGGCGTCGGTGATCGGCGCGAACACAGCTTTCGTCGCGGCGGCGGCATTCGCGCTCGCGGGGGCGCTGGCCGGGATCGGCGGCGTCCTGATCGGCCCGATCACGTACTCGAACCCGTACCTCGGCGACACCTACGGCATCGCGGGGTTCGTAGCGTTGATGATCGGCGGCGTGACGCGGCCGATCGGCGCGATGGTCGGCGGGTTCGTCCTCGGGATCCTGTCCGAGGCGGCAAACCGCATCATCAACACCCAGGCGTCCGACTGGTTCCCGTTCGTCGTGGTCGTCGTGATCCTGCTGCTGCTCCCCGAGGGACTCTTCTCGATCGGCACGCCGCTCCGCCGCCTCGCCTCGGCGCGGGCCAGGGCTCGGGGGCGCGGGCGGGCCGCGGAGGCCGCGCCGTGACGGCGCTCGCCCGGCTCGAGCGGCTCCTCTTTCCCGCGACCGCGGTCGCGTTCTTGCTCTTCAGCTACTGGGCGGCGCACAGCACGCTCTA
>JBOGZX010000233.1:0-1639 GCA_050697615.1 Gaiellaceae bacterium | reverse complement strand
CAGCCCGACGTCGGCGGCGGCGCGCACGCTCACCGGATCCGTCCCGACGTCGACGACGTGCTGCGGCACCTCGGCGTCCGGTGAGGCAGGACTCAGCCGGGCCGCTGCGCCGCGACGTCCGCATGCTCGGAAACCTGCTCGGGACGGTGCTCGTGGAGCAGGACGGCCCCCGTCTGCTCGAGAGCGTGGAGCGGGTGCGGCTGCTGGCCCGCGCCGCGCGCAGCCGCGGCGCTGTCGCCGAGCTCGCGGACGCCGTCGCCTCGCTCGCGCTCGACGAGCAGACACGCGTGCTACGCGCGTTCGGCCTCTACTTCCAGCTCGCGAACATCGCCGAGCAGTACCACCGCCTCCGCAGACGGCGTGCCGACTCCGCGCAGGGAGCCGTGCCACGCGAATCGCTCGAGGAGGCGTTCGCGGCGCTCGACGGCCTGCCACCGGAGGAGGTGCAGCGGCGCGCGCGGCACACGTCGCTGCAGCTCGTCCTCACCGCCCATCCGACGGAGGCGACGCGCCGCACCGTCTTCCGCTCGCACCTCCGCATCGCCGAAGAGCTGCGGCAACTCGACGACCCGTCGTGCACGCCGCGGGAGCGGCGCGACGCCGAGGGGCTGCTGGCCGAGGAGATCACGCTGCTGTGGCAGACCGACGAGGTGCGCCACGGGCGGCTGCGGGTGTCCGACGAGATCCGCACCGGGCTCTGGTTCTTCGAGCACAGCCTGATCTCGGCGAGCGAGGAGCTGCTGCGCGACTGGCGGGAGCGGCTGCCGGACGCCGACCCGCCGCTTCGCTTCGGAAGCTGGATCGGGGGCGACGCCGACGGCAACCCCGCCGCCGGCGGCGCGACGATCCGCGAGGCGCTCGAGCGCGCACGAGCACTCGCGCTCGACCGTTACCGCACCGAGGTGCGCGCGCTCGCCGAGGAGCTGGCGCCGAACCGCTCGCTCGTTGCCGTCAGCGAGGAGCTCGAGGAGTCGCTGCGACGCGACGAGCTCGAGCTCAGCGAGTACGCCGCCCAGATCGGCAGACAGAACGAGCTCGAGCCCTACCGGCGCAAGCTGTCGTTCGTCTGGTGGCGGCTCGGGCACGACGGGTACCCGTGCGCGGAGGCGCTCCTCGACGACCTGCGGGTGATCCGCGACAGCCTGCGCGCGCACGGAGGCGCGCGGATCGCCGACGGCCGCATCGCGCGTCTCGTCCGCTCCGTGGAGATCTTCGGCTTCCACGTCGCCACGCTCGACGTACGACTCCATGCGCGCGACCTCGACACGCCGCGCGCCCGCGAGCTGCTCGCCGACGCGATCGCCGCGCGGCGCGAGCACGGCCCGCGAGCGGTCGACACCGTGGTCGTCTCCGGCACCTCGGCGCCCGAGCACATCGTCGGGGCCGTCGACCTGACAGGCGAGCACCTCGCGGTGGTGCCGCTGTTCGAGACGATCGACGATCTCGCGGCGGCGCCGAAGATCCTCGACACGCTGCTGCGCGACGAGCGCTTCGGCGCGCGCGTCGCCGCGCGCGCCGGTGCCGTCGAGGTGATGGTCGGCTACTCCGACTCGGGCAAGGACGGCGGGTATCTCGCAGCGCAGTGGGCGATCTACCGCGCGCAGGAGGAGCTCGCCGCGGTCGCAGCGCGCCACGACGT
>JBOGZX010000232.1:0-4205 GCA_050697615.1 Gaiellaceae bacterium | reverse complement strand
CGTCGCGACGCTCGACGTCCGCGACGCGCCCGGCAGCCCTGCCGCGGGATACGACGTCACGATCAGGTATCGGATTCCGGCCGCTGTGCGGCCGGGCCGGTACGCCTACGTTCTCTACTGTCGCTGGTGCGCCCGGAAAGGTCGGGGAAGCCTCATCGCCTGGCCGACGCGCTCAACCGGCCCGAGCAGGAACTCGATCCGGGCGGCACAGCTCTCGTCGTCCACTGATCGCCGGCGGCGCGATAGCCAGGGCCGGCGGTCGCAAAGAGACGCTGACGGCCTGTGCGGGCGACCTCAGTCCCGGCGTCGTCTCGGGCGGATCAGGCGAGGGCGCGTGCGAGAGCGGCGCGGTCGGCAGGCTCGCCGTGGGTCGGCAGCACGAGCTCCACCGGCCTGCCGAGCAACGGCCTCAGCCCGGCCGCCACCTGCTCGACCGTGACGCCTTCGGGCAGCCAACTCGCGGGGATCTCGAGCCCGTCGCCGAGGTCGATCAGCGTGTCGCCGGCGATCACCGCGTGAATCCGCTCGCTCCAGAGCACGAGGTCGCGCTGGCCTTCGCGGCCGGGGTACGCCTCCATCCCGAACAGCGAGTCGCCAATCGCGTAGCGCGTCGCGGCGACGAGCTGTTCCTCGGGGCGGTCAGGCGCCGGGGCCCACACGGGAAACCCAAGCGATGCGGCGTCGCGCTCGTGCCAGGTTGAGGTGAGTACCGTAACCACCTCGCGCGATCCGAACAGCGCACGCACGTCGTCCGGAACGGCGATCGGGTCGATGAGAATCAGCCGCTCGCCGTCGTCGATTGCGTACGCCGACACCGGCCCTTCCCACTCGGGATGCGTCGCGGTCCAGTGGTACACGCCGTCGGGAAGCATTCCCCGGATGCTAAGCACAACCGATTTCTCGCGCTCGGCAACCTCGAGTTCGGGAGTGGCGTCTGCCGCAGGTCGGGCCACCGGAGGCGGCTCCGCGGCGGTCGCGAGGAAGAGATCGACATCGCGAGGGGTCTTCAGCCGGACGACGTCGTAGCGAGAGAGCGCCCGCGGCCACTCGCGTCGGCGGCGGAAGTGCGAACGGATCGCCCACACGAACAGCGATTCGGGTCCCCAGAGTGCGGTGGCGAGAGATTCCCGGTTTCCGTTCCAGAGCTGCTCGCGCCCGTGTACTCGTCGCCACGTACGGCGGATCAGGCGCGGCAGCCAAACGTGGAGCGGAAGATCGAGCCACACGACCGTGTCGGCTCGATCGAGCAGATAGTCACCGAGCTTGTGCTGGTAGGCGCCGTCGGCGACCCAACCATCACGCCCAAGCAGAAGCTCGAGACCGGCGTGCAGCTCGTCGTTCGGCGTCTCCACCCAGTCCGGGCCGTGCACAAGTGCATCGAGCTCGACGAAGGGAACGGCCAGGCGCTCAGCCAGCTGTCGCCCGAGCGTCGTCTTGCCGTTTCCGCTGGCACTGGCGACCACCACGACCTTCCGCACGTCACGATTCCCGTCGAGCCGGGCCGACGACGGGGTGGGGTCGCTTCCAGATCAGACGGTCGCGGCGGCGGCCGACACGAAGCGGAGCTCGGGGACCTCGCCGAGCTCGCCGACATCGCGGGCCAGCTCGAGAAAGGTGTAGAGGCCGGCGCGCTCGCGCGGGCCGAAGCGATAGCGGAGCTTCTCGAAGTAGCGGGCCAGGAATCCGGGGGGATACCCGTAGCGCTCCGACGACTCGTAGGCAAGCCGCTCGGGCTGCTCTCCCGCCGCGCGCACCGACGCCACGAGCGCCTCCTCGAGCTCGGGCAGTCCCGGGTGCGTCGGCTCCGGGGCCGCCCAGACCGCGAACACCATCGGCAGCCCGGTCCGCTCGAGCCAGAGACGCCCGAGGTCGTGGTGCGGCGTCGGGTCCTCGAAGGCCGAGCGCAGGGCCGCATCGCCGATCAGCAGCTTCGCCTCCGCGTCCTCGGCGAGCGGCACGTGCTCGGCGTCGGGGAAGAGCACCTTCGTCAGCACGACCGACGTCGCCGACTCCGGCGTGACGGCGACGGTGCGAATCTGCGCGAGCGGCGTCTTCGAGATCAGCTGGATCGACTCGACCGCGCCCTCGCTGGACACGCAGAGACGCGGCAGCAGCCTCAGGCCGTCGGCGTGGCGCGCGTATGCGATCGACGAGATCGGCGCGATGTCGAGCTCGCCCGCGACGAGCTGCCGGTTGAGCACCGTCGGCACACCGACCACCTCCTCCACGTCCGCGTCGAGCCGGAAGAAGACGGGCGCCATGTTCGCGTAGCCGATGCGGCCGAGCCTGATCGCCCCCATCAACCGGCCCTGTCCACGACCGCGTAGGTCAATGCCTCAAGCTCCTCCCGGTGCACTTCCGAATCGAGATAGGACCTCGCGCGGGCAGCGTAATCGAGCGCGGCTTCGCGCGAGCGGGCAAGCGCGTCGGTCGCCGCGACGCGCACGAGCGCACCGTCCAGCGCACCGCCCGCGAGCGCGTCGCGCACCGCAGGATCCTGTGCCGCGGCCAGGAGGAGCGGCATCGTCGGCGTGCCTTCGCGCAGATCGGTCCCGGGGATCTTCCCCGTCTGCTGCGTCTCCCCCGCGCAGTCGAGGATGTCGTCGGCGATCTGGAAGGCGATGCCGAGATTGTGGCCGTAGGCGCCGAGCCGGGCGTTTCCGCCGGAGCCGAGCAGGCAGGCCGCCTCGATCAGCTTGCCGGTCTTGAGCGCGCAGCGCTCGAGGTAGGCGGCGACGGGCGTGTCGGGCCGGTGTGCCTGCAGCTTCTGCATCGCCTCGCCGCGCGCGAGGCAGAGCGCAGCGTCGGCAAGCGTCGCGACCGCGAGCTCGTCGCCCGTGCCGGCGAGCACGGTGAACGCGCACGCGTAGAGGTAGTCGCCCGCCGCCTTCGCCGCGTCGACTCCGTACACCGACCAGGCCGCGGGCAGGCCGCGCCGTAGACGCGCCCCGTCGACCAGGTCGTCGTGCACCAGAGTCGCCATGTGCACCATCTCCACCGAGACCGCCGCCGCCGCCGACGGAGCGCCGCGCGCGGTGAGGAAGCAGAGCAGCGGCCGAAGCCGCTTTCCGCCCGCCGACAGCGCCTCGCCGGCAACCTCCTGCACGAGCCCCGGCTGCGCGGCGACCGCACACGTAAGCCGCCGCTCGACCTCGGCCATGTATCCCTCGAGGCCCGGCGTCGCGTGCACCTCGGCGAGGGTCGTCACCGCTCCGCGACCCCCGAGTGCAGCGCGACGATCGAGCCTCCCAGCAGACGAAATCCGACCTCGCCGAACCCGCACTCGCCCATCAGCAGCGCGAGCCCCTCCGCCGGCGGGAAGCGCCTCACCGACGCGGGCAGGTACGCGTACGCCGCGCCGCCGGGAACCGCCCTGCCGAGGAGCGGCACGACGCGGTCGAACCAGAGCGAGAAGAACGGTCGCAGCGGCCCGCGGGGCTGCGTGATCTCGAGAATCGCCAGCCGGCCGCGCGGCTTCAGCACGCGGCGCAGCTCGCGCAGTGCGCGCTCGAGGTCCGACACGTTGCGGACGCCGAACCCGACCGTTGCCGAGTCGAAGCTGTCGTCGGGGAACGGCAGTGCCAGCAGGTCGCCCTGCACCCACTCGAGCACGTCCGTGGAGTGCGGCGCTTTCCGTCGCGCCCGCTCGAGCATCCTCTCCGAGAAGTCGACGCCGGTCACGTGCGCCGCGCCCGCCTTCCTGTCGGCCAGCGCGAGGTCGCCCGTACCGCACGCGGCGTCGAGGACGCGGTCGCCGGGGCGCACGGCCGCGGCCGCGGCGAGCCGGCGCCACCGCACGTCGAGCCCCGCCGTCATGACGCGGTTCATCACGTCGTAGACCGGGGCGATCCGGTCGAACATCGTGCGCACTGAGTCGGGCGCAAGCGTCATGCTCACTGACCCCACCGAGGCGTGAGCGCATTCTCCAGCCCGAGCTGGTCGAGCACGCGGCCGACGACGAAGTCGACGAGGTCGGAGACGGTCTCGGCGCCGTGGTAGAAGCCGGGCGCGAGGAAGAGAATCGTGGCGCCCGCGCGCCGGAGCGTCAGCATGTTCTCGAGGTGGATCGTCGACAGCGGAGTCTCGCGCGGGCAAAGCACCAGCTTCCGCTCCTCCTTCAACGCGACGGACGCGGCGCGGTGGATCAGGTTCTGCATCGCTCCCGAGGCGATCGTGCCGAGCGTTCCCATCGAGCACGGGCAGAT
>JBOGZX010000231.1:0-1931 GCA_050697615.1 Gaiellaceae bacterium | reverse complement strand
GTTCAGCTGTTGAACGACGTCGAGCGGATCGCCGACAGGCCAGCCGTTCTCGAACGCGATCGTCACCTCCTCGGGCTCGATCGCGACGGACGAATCCCAGTGCGCGGCTCCCATGATCGGCTCGACGATCTTCATCGACGTCGACAGCTGCTCCAGATCCTTGGCCTCGTGTGTCGCGCCGAGCAGGTTCGCGTCGGTCGAGTACGCCTTCTCGACGGACGAGCCGTGCGGCAGCCCGCGCTCGAGCAGCCACTCGCTCATCTCCCTCCGGCCGCCGAGCTCGCCGACGAAGGCGCTGTCGAGCCAGGGCTTGTAGATGCGCAGGTGCTCGTTCGCGAGCAGCCCGTAGCGGTAGAACCGCTCGATGTCGTTGCCCTTGTAGGTCGAGCCGTCGCCCCAGATGTCGACGCCCTGCTCGGCCATCGCCTTCACGAGCATCGTCCCGGTCGTCGCGCGGCCGAGCGGCGTCGTGTTGAAGTAGCGCCTGCCCGCCGTCTGGACGTGGAACGCGCCGCATTGCAGCGCGACGAGCCCCTCGCGCGCGAGCGCGTCCTTGCAGTCGACGAGCACGGCCTCCTCGGCGCCGAAAAGGCGCGCCTTCTCGGGGACGGCGTCGATGTCGGGCTCGTCGTACTGGCCGAGGTCGGCGGTGAACGCGTAGGGAACGGCGCCGTGCTCGCGCATCCATGCGAGCGCGCAGCTCGTGTCGAGCCCGCCCGAGAACGCGATCCCCACCCGCTCGCCGACCGGGAGCGACCCCAGAATGACCCTCGTCCGCTCCGGTGCCGGCGGAGCCGGCACCTTCGCTCCATCGCCCGGTCCGTCGAGCCTACGCCGGCTGGCCCGCTGCTCCGAGGCGAGGTCGGTCATGCGCGGCCGTCGCGGTCGAGATGATGGCGCAGCTCCTCGGCGAGGTCGGCGCCCGTGAGTCCGTCGCGCGCGGCGACGAAGACCGTGTTGTCGCCGGCGATCGTGCCGGCGACCTCGGGGATGCTCGCCGTGTCGATCGCGTCGGCAAGGGCGGCGGCGAATCCGCGCGGCGTCCTGATCACGAGCGTCGTCCCCGACGGGATCGTCTCGCCCATCCAGCGTCGCAGCCCCGCCGTCAGCTCGTCGAGCCGCCGCAGGTCGGCGGCCCCCGGAAGGGCGTAGACGAGCCGTCCCTCGCCGTTCCGCACCTTGACGAGGCCGAGCTGCGAGATGTCGCGCGACACCGTCGCCTGGACAGCGTCGATACCGAAGCCGCGCAGCGCGTCGGCGACGTCGGCCTGCGTCGAGAGCGGCTGCTCGCGCACGAGGCGCAGGATCGTTCCCTGCCGCTCGAACTTCGTCGTCACGCCAGCACCTCTCCGAGCAACCGCAGGCCGAGCGCCGCCTCGTCGGCGGTGAGCGTCAGGGGCGGCGTGAGACGGAGCGTGCTCGCGCCGGCGCTGCCGATCACGAGGCCGTGCGCGAGCGCCGCCTCCACCACGGCCGCCGCCGGCCGGTCGAGCTCGACGGCGAGCAGCAGGCCGAGGCCGCGCACCTCGCCGAACGCGGCCAGTCCGTCCGCGAGTTGCGCCGAGACCTCCCGAACGTGGGCGAGCAGCCCGGCGTCGATCGTGTCGAGGACGCCGCAGCCGGCGGCGCACGCGACGGGGTTGCCGCCGAAGGTGGAGGCGTGGTCGCCGGGCTCGAACCCGGTGGGCGCCTCGTCGGAGACGAGCAAGGCGCCGACCGGAAGCCCGTTCGCGAGGCCCTTCGCGAGGGTCACGGCGTCCGGCTTCGTGCCGAGCTCCTGCCAGGCGAAGAACGACCCGCTGCGGCCGACGCCGGTCTGTACCTCGTCGAGGATCAGCAGCGCGCCGTGCTCGTCGGCGAGCGCGCGCGCCGCGGCGAGCGCCTCGGGCGCCAGCGGGTGCACGCCGCCCTCGCCCTGCACAGGCTCGAGC
>JBOGZX010000230.1:0-1733 GCA_050697615.1 Gaiellaceae bacterium | reverse complement strand
CGCGAGCCGCTCGATCTCCTCGACCGTGTCGTCCGGCAGCGGCCTGGAGGAGCGTGTGTAGGCGCTCAGGGAGCCGAACTGGCCGCCGTCGCCGCGAAGCGGAACGACCACGGCCGAGCGCACGACGTTTGCCGCGCCGTCCACTGCGTCGATCCGGTAGCGGAAGGAGACGTCGACGGCACGGAGGTTGTCGTTGGCAGGCGCCGTGACCTGGACCTTCGCGGCCTCCTCGGGGGCCATGCCGACCGTGGTCTCGGCCTGCGAGGTCCCAGGCGCGGGGGAATCCAGCGACGCGGCGTCGACGCCGGGGAGCCGCTCCACCGCGTCCAGCGTTCGCGTGGCCACGGCGTCGAAGTCGAGCGAGGCCGCCAGCTCCTCGACGTACCTGTCGCCCTGCGAGGCGGCCCGGGCGGTCTCGATCGAGTCCGTGAGGTCGAGGATCGTCTCGTTCATCCCCGCGGCCAGCTGCCGCACGGCCTCGGCGACCCGTTCGTCCGCCGTGGCGCGGGCGCGCCAGACCGCGACCGCGGCGGCGGCCGTGATGAGCGCGACCCCGAGCGCGCAGATGACGATCAGGAGGGTCACCTCGAGTCGGCTCACTGTAGTGACGCCCTTGGGGAGACGCTAGGTGCGACGTTTGCCGACGCGGCCGCGTTTTCGCTACCATGCCTCGCCGGTTCGCCTGGAGCCATGCGCTCCGCCGGCCGCGTGTCCTTTCGGGCACATCCTGCATACGACCAAGAGAGAGAACACGAGCCTCAGCATGCCGACCGTCAACCAGTTGATCCGCAAGGGCCGCGCCAAGAAGAAGGCGAAGGTGAAGACCCCTGCGCTCGCCGGTGCGCCGCAGCGGCGCGGGGTGTGCACGCGCGTGTCCACGACCACGCCGAGGAAGCCGAACTCCGCCCTGCGGAAGATCGCCCGCGTGCGTCTGACGAACGGGCTCGAGGTCGGCACGTACATTCCGGGCGAGGGCCACAACCTCCAGGAGCATTCGGTCGTGCTCGTCCGCGGCGGCCGCACCAGCGACCTCCCGGGCTTCCGGTACAAGGTGATCCGGGCGGCGCTCGACGCCTCCGGCGTCGCCGACCGCAAGCAGGGCCGCTCGAAGTACGGAGCCAAGCGGAGCAGTACTTGATGCTCCGCAGCGCAACAACGCAGCGGAGCGCCGGCTAGTGCCGCGCCGCGCAGAGATCACGCCGCGTCCGGTGATCGCCGATCCGGTCTACGACTCGGCCCTCGTCACGCAGTTGATGAACCGCGTCATGCTCGACGGCAAGAAGTCGACGGCCGAGGCGATCGTCTACACCGCCCTCGACAAGGTCGGCGAGAAGACGGGTCGTCCGCCGGTCGAGGTGCCGCAGCGGCGCGGACGCACGCTCGCGCGGCGCTGGATCGTCACCTTCTCGCGCGACCGTCGCGAGAAGCACATGGCCGACAAGCTGGCCGGAGAGAGTCTCGATGCGCTCGAGCAGCAGTGGAACGCGTTCAAGCGCAAGGACGACAGGTATCGGATGGCGCAGGCCAACAAGGCCTTCGCCCACTATCGCTGGTAAGGACAGGGAGCGACTTGGCCGTAACGGACTCACGCGTGGCGCTGGACCGTGTCCGGACCATCGGGATCAGGGCCCACATCGACGCGGGCAAGACGACGACGACGGAGCGGATCCTCTACTACACCGGCCGCACCCACAAGATGGGCGAGGTGCACGAGGGCGCCGCGACGATGGACT
>JBOGZX010000229.1:0-2159 GCA_050697615.1 Gaiellaceae bacterium | reverse complement strand
CTCCGACACGTAGCGCCGGAGCTCGTTGACGTTCTTGTAGTCGACCTCGTCCACCTTCGACTTGCAGAAGAAGCAGGACTTGCGCCGGCCGGGGCCGGTGGGGGCGCCCCGCTTGCCCCTGCTGGAGCTGCGGTCGCGGTCGGAGTTCTTCGGTGCCGGCACTGTCTCTCCTTAGAAGGGAATGTCGTCGTCGGAGCCCTGGAAGTCCGCGCCGGCGCCGCCCGACGCGCCTGCGGGCACGAACTGGTTGCCGCCGCCCTCGGTGTCGCCGCGGCTGTCGAGGAACTGCACGGAGTTGGCGACGATCTCGACCTTCGAGCGCTTCGAGCCGTCCTGGGCTTCCCAGGACGACCAGTCGAGCCGGCCGTCGACACCGATCCGCCGACCCTTGGCGAGGTGGTTCATCAGCATCTCGGCCTGCGCGCCGAACACCTTGACGTCGAAGAAATTGGGCTTGTCGCTCCAGTTGCCGGCGCTGTCCTTCTGGCGACCGTTGACGGCGACGCCGAGTTGCAGCACCGAGGTGCCCGACGGCAGGGCTCGCAGCTCGGGATCGCGGGTCAGGCGCCCGACGATCGTTACGCGGTTGATGTCACCAGCCATGGTCTCGCTCCTTTTCCTACGGGTCGCCCCAGGCTACTCCGCGGCCTCGGCGCTGTCATCGGAGGTACGGGACGGGGCCGCCGCAGCGCTGGCCGCAGGGGCCTGTGACGGCGCCTTGATGTGGCCGCCCTTGACGCGGCGGTACGCGCCGTGTCGCATCACGCCGTCCGTGATCTTGAGGACACGCGTGATCTCGGCGAGCGTCTCCGCCGGCGCCGTGAAGAGCAGCAGGTGGTAGACGGCCTCGTTCTTGTGGTCGATCTCGAAGGCGAGGCGGCGGCGACCCCACGGCTCGTGGCCGTCCCACGATCCCTTCGAGCCCTCGACGGAGTCGCGGACGCGCTGGATGATCTCGTCCCCGCGCTCTTCGGCGACCTCGGGGTCCAGCAGCAACATGATCTCGTAGTCGTTCACAGGCCCGAATTCCTCCTTCTCATGGACTGAATCGGCCCCGCCTCTCCAGTGCCGCTTCGGGTGACGGCACGACGGGCGTGGCGAGAAGCGGCGGCAGTGTAGCATCGCCGCCGTGAACGGCCTGAAGCGCCTGCTCGCGCTGCTGGCCGGGGCCCTGGGCGTGCGCGCCCTGCTCCGCCGCCGGACGCGCGCCTCCTCGCCCGCGAGCGATCTTCGCGCCCGGCTCGACGAGTCTCGCGTGGTCGCGGCCGACGGGACGGAGTTCGAGAGCGGCGAGGCGGCGGTCGACGAGGTCGAGGCGCCGGGGCCGGCGGAAGCGTCGGAGGACGTCGATGCCCGCCGCGCCGACGTGCATTCCCGCGCCCGTCGCGCGATGGACGATCTCGGCTCGCCCTAGCGGACGCTCGCCCGCAGCTCGGCCCGCTCGGCATCCGTGAGCGCGCGCAGCGGCGGCCGGACGTCCTCGCTGATCGGGACGCCCTTGGCGGCCACGACCGCTTTCAACGCGGCGTGGCGGGGGAACCGCTCGACCCTCGCCCGCAGCTCCCCCGCCGCGCGGGAATCGCCGCTCTCGACCGCCTGCACGACCGCCTCGGGAAACGCCGACGCGAGGCCGGAGACTGCGCCGGCGGCGCCCGCCGCGAGCGCCTCGCCGATCAGCGCCTCGGCTCCGACGAGCACGTCGAGCCGTTCGAGCAGATAGGGCTGCACCTTCGCGAACGGTGCGTCGCTCACCTTCATCCCGGCCACGTTGTCGACGGCCTCGCGCAGACGCTCGACGACCGACACCGGGATCGCGTATCCCGATGCCTTCTCGAGCTCGTACACGTAGAACGGCACGGGCGCGCAGGCCCGCGCGGCGGCGACGAAGTGGGCCAGCAGCGCGTCGTCGTCGAGCGCGAAGTAGGGCGGCGCGATCACCGCAACCGCCTCGACGCCCGTCGCGGCGGCGTGCGCCGCGAGCGCCACCGTGTCGGCCGTCGACTGCGCGCCGCAGTGGGCGATGATCGGCAGCGGCCCCGCGGCGAAGAGCTCGCGCGCCGCGCGCCGCTCCGCAGGCGACAGGAGGATTCCCTCCCCGGTGGTTCCGAGCGCGAGGATGCCGTCGACGCCGCCGTCGGCCAGGAACGCGGTATAGGGGG
>JBOGZX010000228.1:0-8080 GCA_050697615.1 Gaiellaceae bacterium | reverse complement strand
GATCGGGGACGAGGCGCGCGCGCAGCTGCTCGCCGAGGAGGGACGGCTGCCCGAAGCGGTCGTCGCGTGCGTCGGCGGCGGTTCGAACGCGATCGGCGCCTTCTACGCGTTCCTCGAGGACGACGTGCGGCTGATCGGCGTCGAGGCGGCCGGCGCGGCGAGCCTGGGCTCGGGACGCGCAGCGGTCCTGCACGGCGCCCGCTCCTCCGTGCTCGCGGACGAGGACGGTCAGGTCGCGGACGCGCACTCGATCTCGGCCGGCCTCGACTACCCGGGCGTCGGGCCGGAGCACGCGCAACTGCGCGACTCCGGACGGGCCGAGTATGTGGCGTGCACCGACGACGAAGCCGTCGCGGCGTTCCACCGGCTCTGCGCGACGGAGGGCATCGTGCCGGCGCTCGAGTCGTCGCACGCGCTGGCGCGCGCGCTGGACGCCGACGGCGAGCTGATCGTGGTCTGCCTCTCGGGCCGCGGCGACAAGGACCTGGCCGAGGTGCTCGCACGATGAGCTACGACGCCGGGGCGATCGCCGCGTTCTTCGACTCCTACGGAGAGCGCGAGTGGCAACGGTTCGAGGACGGCCGTACGCCGTCCGTCTCGGCGGCCACCCACATCCAGTATCTGCGGCGGTTCGTCGGCCCGGGCGACCGCGTGCTGGACGTCGGCTGCGGCCCCGGGCGGTTCACGATCGAGCTCGCGCGGCTCGGGGCGCGGGTCGTCGCCGCCGATGTGTCGCCCGTCCAGCTCGAGCTGCACCGGCAGCACGTTGCGGAGGAAGGGTTCGAGAGCGCGGTGGAGGAACGGGCGATCGCCGACGTCGTCGACCTCTCCGCGTTCGCGGACGACGAGTTCGACGTCACCGTCTGCTACGGCGGAGCGATCTCCTACGTACTCGACGAGGCGCCGCTCGCGCTCGCCGAGCTGGCGCGCGTCACGAGTCCGGGCGGACACGTGCTCCTCAGCGTGATGGCCCTCGTCGGCTCCCTGCTGCACGCCTACGACGCCGTGCTCGAGATCGCGAGCCTGAGTGGCGCAGCTGCCGTCCGCGGCGTGACACAAACAGGGCATCTGCCGCGTGCGCTCGGCGGACACCTGCCGATGAAGCTCTACCGCTCGCGCGAGCTCTCGACGCTGCTCGCCCTCCAGGGCGAGGTCGTAGCGATGAGCGCGACGGGGCTGTTCAGGGACACCGCCGAGCACGCCGAGCTGCTCGAGGAGCTCGAGCTCGACCTCGGCAGCGAGCCCGGCGTCGTCGACGCCGGGCACCACATCCTGGCGGTCGTCCGCGTATGACGGTGTTTCCCTTCCCCGCTGCCGGGCTGCGGGTCGACGGGCTGCTGCTGCGCGCTCCGTCGCCGGACGACCTCGGCGTCCTAGCACCCGTCTTCGGCGACCCGGAGATCGGCGGCGAGGCGGGGATGCCGCCTCTGAGCGAGCACGAGCTGCGCGCCTTCACCGAGAACGAGCTGCCGGGGCTGCGGCGAAGCGGCGTACTCGTGCCGCTCGTGATCGACGGGGGCGGCGAGATTCTCGGCGGCGCATCGTTGCACCGCTTCGACCCGTCGCGCGGCGTGATCGAACTCGGCTACTGGCTCTTTCCGGCGGCACGCGGCCGCGGCGTAGCGACCCGTGCCGTGCGTACGCTGGCCGGGCACGCGTTCTCGGCGGGCGTGCAGCGCGTCGAGGCGTTCGTGCGCGTCGAGAACACGGTCTCGATCCGCGTGCTCGAGCGTGCAGGCTTCACGCGCGAGGGCCGTCTGCGCTCGTACCTCCCGTACGGCGACGGCCGGTCCGACGCCCACGTCTACTCGCTGCTGCCGGGCGAATGAGGAAGACGCTCGTCGTCTACCTGATGGCGATGCCGGATTCGCCCGGACTCGCGGCGGCGGCCGTCGACGCGGGCGCCGACGCGATCGAGCTCGGCTTCCCCTTCTCCGACCCGCTCGCCGACGGCCCCACGATCAGGCGCGCCGGCGAGCGGTCGCTGGCCGCAGGGATGCGGACCGGGCGCTGCCTCGAGATGCTCGCCGCCACACGCTCCCGGGTCGACGTCCCGTTGATCCCGATGACGTACTCGTCGCTGCTCGACGCCTACGGCTGGGAGGCGTTCGAGCGCGACGCGCACGCGGCCGGCGCCGCTTCGCTGATCGTGGCCGACCTCCCCGCCGACGTGCGGCCGGACCTCCGCCGGGTACAGCTCGTCGCGCCGACGTCCACCGACGAGCGGCTGCAGCTCGCCGCCGACACGACGGACGGCTGGCTCTACCTCGTCACGGTCACCGGCACCACGGGCGCGCGCGCCGACCTCGCCCCTACGCTCGCCCCGCTCGCCGCACGCGCCCGAAGCGCCACGACGCTGCCGCTCCACGCCGGCTTCGGCATCTCGACGCCCGCGCACGCGCGCGCCGCGGCACGGCTCGTCGACGGCGTCGTCGTAGGATCGCGCGCCGTCGAGGCGGCCGAGCAGGGAGCGGGCGAGCTGGCCCGGTTCGTCGGGTCGCTGCGAACGGCGCTCGACGAGGCGGACGCATGACCTCCGTCACCGTCGTCGGCGCCGGCGTCTTCGGCGCGTCCACCGCACGCGAGCTCGCACGGCGCGGCTGGGACGTGACGCTCGTCGAGCAGTACACCCCCGGCACCGTGCTCTCGGGATCCGGCGGCGACACGCGGCTGTCGCGCACGGCACACGGCACGGTCGAGTGGTACACGCGCCTCTCCTGGCGCGCGCGCGAGCTGTGGCTCGACCTGCAGGAGGAGACGGGCACGCGCATCTGGGAGCCGGTCGGTCTCGCCTGGTTCGCGCGGCAGGCCGACGGCTTCGAGGCGCAGAGCCGAACGACGCTCGACGGCATCGGCATCCCGAACGAGTGGCTGACGCCCGACGAGGCGCGCCGGCTCTATCCGTCGCTCGGCACGGACGGCTTGCACGCCGTGCTGTTCGAGCCCGAGGCGGGCGTGCTGCGTGCCCGCCGCGCCACGCAGCTCCTCGTCGAGGACGGCGAGCGGGCCGGCGTGCGGCTGCGCGGCGGCCGCGTTACCCCGGACGACGACCCGCGCGCCGACGTGGTCGTGTGGGCTTGCGGATCCTGGCTGCCACGGCTCTTCCCGGAGCCGCTCGAGCTGAAGATCTCGCGCCGAGACGTCTTCTACTTCGCCGGCGACGCGGCGTGGAGCGGAACACCCGGCTTCTGCGAGTACGACGGGCCGTTCTACGGACACGGCGAGATCGGTGGGCTGGGCGTGAAGATCGCGCCGGACCTGCCCGGCGCGGAGGTCGACCCGGACATGGTCGAGCGCCTGCCGCTGCCGAAGCTGGAGCAGACGGCGCGGGAGTTCGCCGCCCTGCGGTTCCCGGCACTCGCCCAGGCGCCCATCGTCGGGTCGCGCGTCTGTCAGTACGACCTCACCGGCGACACGCACTTCGTCTTCGCACAGCATCCGGAGCGGGATTCGTGGTGGCTGCTGGGCGGCGGGTCGGGTCACGGCTTCAAGCACGGCCCAGCGCTGGCCGAATACGTCGCGGACTGCCTCGAGGGACGCCGGCGGCCCGAGCCGTTCCACGCGCTCGGCGCGCGCACGGGCGACGCCGGGCTCCGTACCGCAGCCGCCGGATGAAGCCGTGGATCACGCAGCGCTCTCTTTGTCTCACAGTCCTCGACGGGAGGTGACTCCGATCGGCGACCCTGTTGCATGGCGCGTGATCGAGCAAGGTTGGAGCGTGCTCGACGCCGACGGCAAGGAGATCGGCAAGGTTGACCAGGTCACGGGCGACCTGAACGAGGACATCTTCAACGGCATCACCGTCGGCGACGGCGGCACCGTCCTCACTCGAGCCCGGTACGTCCCGTCCGAGCATGTCGCCCGGATCTGCCAGGGCGAGGTCCTGCTCGATCTCCGGGCGGAGGAGGCCGCGAAACTCGAGCCGTACCGCGCGCCGGTATCGAGACCGCTCGCAGAGCTCGCACCGGAAGCCGAGCAAACCCCGGCCCGAGTCGGAGGCCCCCCGGGGACGAGCTCGAATCGACGCCTCGCGAACCTCTTCCTGGGCCGCTTCTTCGGCCGCCGGCCCTAGATCCGCGAGCGGCCGAGGCTTTCGCCGGGCGAAGCGTTCGCAGGTGCGCCGGATCTTCTGCGGCATGCCCTTGTCAAACCGGGACTAGCTGCGTTACAACTTGGAAAGCCGTGTCGAGAGGGCTGCTCACCGCGGTGCTGGCGGTCGCCTGCGCGCTCGCGGGCGCAGCATCGGCGGACGCAACCGTGCCGGTCAAGCGGCCGCCGCTGACGTGGGTGCGCGGCGACGGCAGCTACACGAAGGCGAGCCGCGGCAGGAAGGAGATCACCACGATCGTGATCCACGCGACCGACGGCGGCACGCTCGGCGGCAACGTGTGGTGGCTCTCGGGCGGCCACTCGCACGCGTCGGCGCACTACGTCATCTCGCGCGACGGCTCGATCGTGCAGCTCGTGCACCTCTCCGACATCGCCTGGCATTCCGGTAACAGCGAGGTCAACGAGCACTCGATCGGCATCGAGCACGTCGGCGACACCGACGACCCGAGCGGCTTCACGACCGCCGAGTACCGCTCGTCCGCGCGGCTGGTCGCCTGGCTCGTGCGGCGGTACGACATCCCCGTCGACCGAACGCACATCATCGGGCATTCGCAGGTGCCCGATCCCGACAACCCACTCCTCTTCGGCGGCTCGGACCACCACACCGACCCCGGCCCGTACTGGCGGTGGGGCTACTACATGAACCTCGTCCGCCACTTCGCGTTCCCGGAGCGCTACGAACTGCACGTCGACACGACGACGATCGACCGTGGCGAGACGCTCACGGGCGTCGTCCCCTGGCGCGTGGCGACGAAGGGGCCGACCGCCCGCCGCGTCGACTTTCTCGTCGACGGCCGCCTCGAATGGAGCGACTCGCGCAGGCCGTTCGCATTCGCCGGCGGGCGCGGGTGGAACACGACGCAGCTCGGCAACGGCACGCACGTGCTCACCGTCCGCGCCGTCGGCAGCGGCCATACCGCCTCGCAGCGACTCGTCGTGCGGGTCGCGAACCGCAACTTCGCGCTCACGTCGTCGGCGCTGCAGCCGTGGCAGAAGGTGAAGGGCACGCTTCGCATCCGCGCGAACGTCCACGGCGCGAAGACGACCGGGATCGGGCTCTACGTCGACGGCCGCGTCGTCAGCCGCGACCGGACGGCGCCGTTCACGCTCCGCTGGAACTCGCGGCGGGTGCACGACGGCCGACACCGGATCACGCTGGCCGCGGTCGCGGTCGACGGTCGGGTGGCAAAGCGGCGCCTGCCGCTCGTGGTCTCCAACCATCCGGCGAAGAAGAGGGCGACGCCGAAGCCGAAGCCGATCCCGCCGCCGCAGGTCGTCTCCCAGAGCCTGGCGGACGGCTCGACGGTAAGCGGCGTCGTCGTCTGGCGCGCCCACACGATCGGAGCGGTGGCCCGGGTCGAGTTCCTCGTCGACGGGCGCTCGATCGCGACTGCGACGCGCGAGCCGTGGAGTGCGTCCTGGGACACCTCGACCGTCGCCGCGGGGCCGCACATGGTGACGGTGCGGGCGCTCACGCGCGCCGGGCGCGCCGGCGAGGCCTCGGTCGTGGTCACGGTCGACCCGACATCGGCCGCCGCCGTCGCTACCCCCTAGCGCTGCTCGCGTTCCTCCAGGGCGAGCATCAGCTTGCGAAGGAGCCCGTTCAGGCGCTGCAGCTCCGTCTTCGAGAGTGCCGAGGCGAAGAACGCCTCGCGGCGCGCCTGCAGAGCGGCGGTGGTGCCCCAGGCGCTCTGACCCTCCCTCGTCAACTCGACGACGACGCCGCGGCGGTCGCCCGGATCCGAGAGCCGGCGCACGAAACCCCGCTTCTCGAGCCCGTCGAGCCGGCTCGTCATCGCCCCGCTCGACAGCTCGAGACCGGCGGCCAAGGCGCCGGGCGAGCTCCGCCGCTCCGGCCCCGCGAGCCTCAGCCGCGTGAGCACCTGCCACTCGGGCAGCGTCAGGTCGTGCTCGGCGAGCGTCTCCTCCATCCCACGCTTGATCCGCCTCTCGATTCCGCCGATGCGGTTGATGAGACCCTCCACCTCGAGGTCGGCGCCGATCTCCTGAAGCGCAGCTCCGGTTCGCTCGAGGAAACGGTCGACGTGGTCGAACGACGTCACCTCCACATCTTGACATCAAATCTCTTGACGTCAAGAGGGTTGCTTGCTATTCTCTCGAGATCAAGATATTCGAGGACGAGAGAAGGGAGCGAAGATGCTAAGGCCTTCAGACCCGACGAGCAGCAAGATCTTCGTCGACGCGCACCTCGAGTCGCTGCGCGGCGGGAGGCGGCGGCCGGTCGCCGTCCGCCTCCCACGGCGAAACTGAAAAGATCGCCGCCTGTCGCCTGCTACGCGCAACAGGCTCGTTCTCGTCGCGTGCATCCTCGGCTCGGTGATCGTCTTCGTCGATTCGACCGTGGTGAACGTCGCGCTGCCCGCGATCCAGAGAGATCTCGGCGGCGGGCTCGCCCTGCAGCAGTGGGTCGTCGACGCGTACCTGCTCACGCTCGGCTCGCTGCTGCTCGTGGGCGGCTCGCTCGGCGACCTCTTCGGCTCGCGCCGCCTCTTCCTGATCGGCATCGTCGCCTTCGGCGCCACGTCGGTGCTGTGCGCCGCGGCGCCCGACGGCACCTTCCTGATCCTCGCGCGAGGGCTTCAGGGAATCGCGGGCGCGCTGCTGACGCCGGCGGGGCTCGCCGTGATCGCCTCCACGTTCGGCGGCGAGCAGCGCGGCGCGGCGATCGGAACGTGGACGGCCTGGACCGGCGTCGCCTTCGTGATCGGGCCGCTCGTCGGCGGCTGGCTCGTCACGAACGCCTCGTGGCGCTGGGTGTTCATCGTCAACGTGCCGTTCGCCGTCGTCACCGCAGGGCTCGTTGCCTACGCCGTTCCGCCGCGCACCGCGGAGGCCTCCCGCGCCCGCGTCGACGTCGTCGGCGCCGTTCTCTGCGCGGCCGGGCTCGGCGGCCCGGTGTTCGCGCTGATCGAGGCGCCCCGCCTCGGCTTTGCCGACCCGTTCATCCTGCTCGCCCTGGTCGGCGGCGGCGCGGTGTTCGCGGGCTTCATCGCCTGGGAGCGGCGGGCCGCGAACGCGATGCTGCCCCTCCGCCTCTTCGCCCGTCGCAACTTCTCATTCGCGAACCTCGAGACGTTCACGGTCTACGCCGGGCTGTCGACGCTGACCTTCTTCCTGGTGTTGTTCCTGCAGCAGCAGGCCGGCTACACGGCCCTTCGCAGCGGCCTCGCCCTCCTCCCCATCACGCTCGTCATGTTCACGTTGTCGCCCCGCGTCGGCCGGCTGTCGATGCGCTGGGGCCCGCGTCTCTTCATGGGCGCAGGACCGCTCGTCGCCGCCGCCGGGCTGCTCGGGCTGATCCGGCTCTCCCCCGGGTTCTCGTACTGGGGCGAGCTGCTGCCGCCGCTCCTCGTCTTCGCCTTCGGTCTCTCGATGATCGTCGCGCCGCTCACCGCGACCGTGCTGGCCGACGCGGGCGAGCGCGACTCGGGGATCGCGAGCGGCGTCAACAACGCGGTCGCACGGGTCGCCGGGCTGCTCGGCATCGCGATCGTCGGCGCAGCGGTCGCGGGCAGCGACAACCGCCTCGGGCTGCCCGGCTTCCGGCTGTCGATGGCCATCACGGCCGTGCTGGTCGCGGCCGGCGGCGCCGTCGGGATCACCGGCATCAGAAACGTGCCGCAGCCGCTTCGGGCCGATGAGTAGCGCGCCCGTGAGACGAGCCGCGGAGATCGTCTTCGACCGCGTGACGAAGCGGTACCCGGGCCGGGAGCAACCGGCGGTCGACAGGCTCACGCTCGAGATTCCCGCCGGCGCGTTCTGCGTGCTCGTCGGGCCGTCCGGCGGCGGCACGACGACGGCGCTGAAGATGGTGAACCGGCTGGTGCCGTTCGACTCCGGCGAGATCCGGATCGACGGGCGCAGCATCGGGGAGATCCCGCTCGTGCAGCTCCGGCGGAGCATCGGGTACGTGATCCAGCAGATCGGCCTGTTCCCGCACATGACGATC
>JBOGZX010000227.1:0-3847 GCA_050697615.1 Gaiellaceae bacterium | reverse complement strand
GCTCTTCGCCGGCTCCGTGGGCCGCGTCGACCTCGCGGGCGGCGACTGGGAGACGCTGCTCGCCTCGGTGCGCACGCTGCTCGACCGCTTCTCCGCCGACACCGTCGTCTACCCCGGGCACGGACCGGCGACCACGCTCGGGCGGGAGCTCCAGTCGAACCCCTTCCTGCACGAGCTCCGCTCCGAGCGTCCCGGATGAACGCTCCGAGATTTCAGGCGCCCCGGGGGACGCATGACGTGCTGCCGGGCGACACGCTCTGGTGGCGGCTCGTCCGCACGATGGAAGAGGTGACGGCGCTCTACGGTTGGGGGCGCATCCAGACCCCGGGCTTCGAAGACACCGCTCTCTTCGCGCGCACCGCCGGCGAGGCGTCGGACGTCGTGCACAAGGAGATGTACACGTTCGCCGACCGCAGCGACCGCTCGCTGACGCTGCGGCCCGAGGGCACGGCCCCGATCTGCCGGGCCTACGTCGAGCACGGGCTCTACCGCGAGCCCCAGCCGGTGAAGGCGTACACGATCGCGCCGATGTACCGCTACGGCGCGCCCGGCAAGGGGCGCTATCGCGAGCACTACCAGCTCTCGGTCGAGGCGATCGGCTCGGCCGACCCGGCGCTCGACGCCGAGCTGATCCAGCTCTACCACGAGCTCCTCCGCCGGCTCGGCGTGACGCGGTGGGAGCTGCGCCTGAACTCGATCGGCGACGCGGAGTGCAGGCCGCGGTACGTCGAGCGGTTGAACGCGTGGCTCGGCGCGCACGCCGACGTGCTGGACGAGGAGGCCCAACACAAGCGGGCAACGAGCCCGCTGCAGGTCTTCGACGTGAAGAACCCGAAGCTGCGCGCCGCGCTCGAGGACGCGCCGAAGATCGGCGAGTCCCTCTGCGACGACTGCCGCACGCATTTCGAGCGGGTGTGCGGCTATCTCGATCTCTACGGCGTGCCGTATGTCGTCGATCCGATCCTCGTGCGCGGGCTCGACTACTACTCGCGTACGACCTTCGAGTTCGTCGCCCCGTTCGAGAATGCGAACTCCTCGATTTGCGGCGGGGGCCGTTATGACGGGCTCGTGGAGGCGATCGGCGGCCCGCCGACTCCGGCAATCGGCTTCGGCGCCGGAATCGAGCGGCTCCGGCTGGCGCTCGAGCTCGAAGCGCTCCACGGTGACGAGCCGCGGCTCGACGTGTTCTTCGTGGTCGCAGAGGACGCGCCCCGCGAGGCCGTGCTCTCGGCGGCCGCCTCGTTGCGTCGTGCCGGCGTCTCGGCCGACGTCGACTACGCCGGCCGCTCGTTCAAGGGCCAGATGACGCAGGCGGGGCGGACCGGTGCGCGCACGGTGGTGGTCGTGCGCGGCGACGGCGCGACGATCCGTCGCGAGGGCAGGGACGGCGACACCATCTCGCTCGAGGGAGCCGTCGCTACGCTCATGCCGTGAGCTGGCGCGACCTTCTCTGCGGCGACCTACGGCGCGACCACATCGGCACCCGCGTCACGGTCGCCGGCTGGACCGACACGCGCCGCGACCACGGCGGGCTCGTGTTCGTCGACCTGCGCGACCACACCGGCAAGCTGCAGCTCGTGATCAACCCGGAGCGCGCCCCCGAGGCCGCGGCGGTCGCGCACGACGTCCGCAACGAGTTCGTGCTGCAGGCCGAGGGCGAGGTCGTGGCGCGTGCGCCCGAGGCCGTCAACCCGGCGCTCCCCACCGGAGAGGTCGAGATTCAGGTCGACCGTGTGTCGATCCTCTCCCGCTCGACACCGCTGCCGTTCCAGGTCGACGAGGAGAACGTCGACGAGACGCTTCGCCTCAGATACCGCTGGCTCGACATGCGCCGCGAGCGCATGCAGCGCAACTTCCGCCTCTCCCACACGGTGATCGCGGCGATCCGCCGCACCATGGACGACCTCGGCTTCATCGACGTGTGGACGCCGAGCATGACCCGCGGCACGCCGGAGGGCGCGCGCGACTTCCTCACACCCGTCCGCCTGCAGCCCGGCCGCTTCTTCGCGCTCGCCCAGTCGCCGCAGCTCTTCAAGCAGCTCTGCATGGTCGGCGGCATCGACCGCTACTACCAGATCGCCACCTGCTGGCGTGACGAGGATCTGCGCGCCGATCGGCAGTTCGAGTTCCGCCAGCTCGACCTCGAGCTCGCGTTCGCCGAGCGCGAGGACGTGCTCGACGTCCTCGAGGCCTGCGTCGTGGCGTCGTTCGAGTCGCTCGGCCGAGAGCCGCCGGCACGGCCGTTCCCGCGGCTGACCTACCGTGACGCGATCGCGCGCTTCGGCACCGACAAGCCAGATCTCCGCTTCGGGCTGGAGATCCAGGACGCGACTGAGGTGACGCGCGGCTCCGAGTTCGGCGTCTTCTCCCGCGCGGCGTGCGTGCGCTTCGTCGTCGCGCCCCGCGCGTTCTCACGGACCGAGCTGTCGCGGCTCGAGGACGTCGCGAAGGAGTGGGGCGCGAAGGGCCTCGCATACATCGTCGTGGATCAGAGCGGCGAGGCGCGCTCGCCGATCGCGAAGTTCCTCTCGGAGCGCGAGCTCGCGGCCTTCGCCGCCGAGCCCGGCTCGACCGTTCTGTTCGGCGCGGGAGACGAGGACCTGGTCGCACGCGTGCTCGGCGGTCTGCGTCTGCACCTCGGGCGCGAGCTCGCGCTGACGGAGACCGGGGGCGAGCTCTTCCACTGGGTCGTCGACTTCCCGCTCTTCGAGCGATCCGACGACGGGAGCTGGACGTTCACCCACCATCCGTTCACGGCCCCGGTCGCGGGCGCCGAGATGTGGGACGAGACCGATCCGGCGCGCGTGCAGGGGCAGCACTACGACCTGATCTGGAACGGCTGGGAGCTGGGCTCCGGCTCGCTTCGGATCCACGACGTCGAGGTGCAGCGGCGCGTCTTCCGCACGATGGGCCTGTCGGAGGAGGAGGCGCAGTCGAAGTTCGGCTTCCTGCTCGAGGCGCTCGCGATGGGCGCGCCGCCGCACGGCGGGTTCGCGATGGGGATCGACCGGTTCGTCGCGCGGATGGCCGGGGAGGCCGACATCCGGCAGGTGATCGCGTTCCCGAAGGTCGCGAGCGGCTCCGACCCGCTCACGGGCGCACCCACGCCGATGCCCGCCGACGTGCTGCGCGAGCTCGGCATCGCGGCCCTTCCGCAGGAAGCTCCGAGCCGCCGTGCCTGACCGTCGAGGCCCCCGGTTCGTCGTCGAGGTCGTATTCCTCGTCGCGCTGGCCGCCGCTCTCGCGATCGCGAAGGTCACCCCGGTCGAGATCGCCGGGATCATGCTGCTCGGCTGGGTGCTCGTCGCCGCGCTCGAGTGGGCGGCCTGGCGGCGCGAGCCCCACTACGGCAGCGGGCTTCCCCCGCGGTACTACGTCCCCCGCGTCAGCCTGCCGCCCGCCCAGCCACTCGAGCAGGTTCCGGCGGGCTATCCCGAGGCGCAGCGCGAGGAGGCGCCGACGTGGATCGCGTCCGCTGCGCTGCGCGCGGAGATGCTGGGTGAGTGGCCGTCGTCTGCGCCCGCCCGAAGCGGGGAGCCGGACGAGCCGGACGAGCCGGACGAGGTGCAGCCGGTCGAGGACGCCCCTCCCGACGAGCCTTCGGGCGCGTGGCACGCGGTCGAGCTGCCTGCCGCCCCGCTCGACGACGGGCAGCCGGAGCCGGAGAAGGAGCCCGAGAAGGAGCCGGAGCCGCCGCCCGTCGTCACGCTCCTCGAGCACTCCCGCGCCGCTCCGGTCGCGCGCTACAGCCTCGACCCGTTTGCCGAGCCGCCGCGCCGGCGCCGCTTCGGCCGTCGTGACGACCGAGCCGTGGACACGATCGAGGTTCCGGCGCGGCCCCCGGGGC
>JBOGZX010000226.1:0-4161 GCA_050697615.1 Gaiellaceae bacterium | reverse complement strand
CGAGTACCGCGTCGCACTGACGCCCGCCGGCGCGCTCGAGCTGATCAACCGGGGACACGAGGTGGCGGTCGAGATTGGCGCCGGCGTCGGCAGCGCGTTCACGGACGAGGCCTACGAGCGGGTCGGTGCGAGGACGGCGTCGGTCGACGACGTCTGGGAGCGCTCCGACATGGTGCTGAAGGTGAAGGAGCCGATCGCGGCCGAGTACGGCCGCCTCCGCGACGGTCTGATCCTCTTCACGTATCTGCACATCGCCGCCGACGAGCCGCTCACCCGCGCCCTGGTCGACTCCGGCATCACGGCCGTTGCGTACGAGACCGTCGAGGTCGGCCGCGCGCTGCCGCTGCTGGCGCCGATGTCGGAGGTCGCAGGCCGGCTCGCGTCGCAGGCCGGCGCATACTTTCTCGAGAAGCCGCTCGGCGGCCGGGGGCTCCTCCTCGGCGGCGTCCCCGGGGTCGCACCGGGTAAGGTCGTGATCGTCGGCGGCGGCGTCGTCGGCTACAACGCGGCCGTGATCGCGCTCGGTCTCGGCGCGCAGGTGACGATTCTCGAGCGTTCGATCGACCGCATGCGCCACCTCGAGGAGATCCTCTCCGGCCGCGTGACCCTCCTGATGAGCTCGAGCCTGCAGGTCGCCGCGTCGGTCGCGGAGGCCGACCTCGTCGTCGGCGCCGTGCTGATTCCGGGTGCTGTGGCGCCGAAGCTCGTCACCCGTCAGATGATCTCGGAGATGAAGGATGGAGCGGTCGTCGTCGACGTCGCGATCGACCAGGGCGGCTGCTTCGAGACCTCGCATGCCACGACGCACGCCGACCCGGTGTACGTCGTCGACGGGGTGACCCACTACTGCGTCGCGAACATGCCGGGAGCCGTCCCGGTCACGTCGACCCGGGCGCTGACGAACGCGACGCTGCCGTACGTCGAGGCGATCGCGAACGAGGGCCTGCGCGGCGCGGTCGCGGGCGATCCGGCGCTCGCGCGGGGCGTCAACACGATCGAGGGAAAGCTCACCTACGAGGCCGTCGCCCAGGCGCACGGACTCGAGTACACGCCGCTCCGCGACGTGCTGTCGGCCGGCGTCTAGCCTCGATCACACCTCGGTGCGCGGCTCACCCTCGCTCGGAGACGCGCCAGAGCGTCCGGTCGCCGAAGCTCGCCACCCACGCCGTTTCGGATGCGGCGGCGACGGCCACCGGTGTCCGGCCGAGCCTGATCGTCGTCCTCCGTCCGCTCGCCAGGTCGAGCAGCGCGAGCCTGCCGGTTGCGCAACCGCAGTTGTCGGTCACCCAGATGCGCCGGCCGGAGACCGCGAAGCTGCCCGGCGAGAACGGCAGCCTGATCCGGGCCCGCACCCGCCCGCTCGGGTCGACCGAGGCGATCTGGTCGTCCTGCTGCAGCAGCCAGAGCCGTGCGTTCGCGGTTGCGAGTCCGGCCGGCAGCGCCATCGCGACCGGCGCGGGAAACAGGCGCTTGCCCTCGATCCTCCAGAGGCCGGCGGTCGATGCGAGCCAGACCGACCCCAGCGCGGTTTGCAGCGCCACCGGCTGGAACGTCAGAGGGATACGGGTTCGCGCAGCGAGCGGCGAGGCGGCGAACCGCGTGACGGCGTCGCGCCGGCCGATCGTCGCGACCCAGACGCTGCCGGACCCGGCGGTCATCGCTGCGGCGTCGCCCGGCAGGGCGGCTCGGGCAGCCTGCGAGGGATGCGCGAGGTCGACGCGCATCACGTGCTCTCCGGCAGCCGCGTAGACGACCTGGCGCCGGGCGGCCACCGCGCCGAAGTCGGGTCCGGTCTTGCCGATCGTGTACGACGCGAGCCGTTTGCCGCTGCGCGCGTCGAGTTCCCAGAGGAGCGCGCGGTTCCGTTCGCCCTCGACCACGACCCAGACCTCGCCGGCGGCGAGCGTCACGGCGACGGGCGATGCGCCGAGTCGGAACGGCGTGGCTCTCACTGCCGCCGTCGGGCCGCCCGCATCGGTCGTGACTGTCGCGGGGGCAGCCGGTACGAGCGCGAGCCCCGCGATGACGGCAAGCCGCGCGAGTCGAGCCCGATCACGTCGTAAGACACACGTGCGCGCCGTACTTGCAGATACGGCGAACTGCCGCCCGAAGGTCCGCCGAAGCGCTTCAGCGCACCTCGCGACGGAGCAAGTCTGCTTGGTCTACGAGTGCGACGGAGTCGACGTTGACGCTATGCCTCGACGAGGACGACGAGGCTCTCGGGCACCACACCGTCGTGGGCCATCGCGTCCGCCATCTCCGGCTTCTCCATCGCGCCCATGAGGGCGTCCATGTCCGCAACGTCCATCAGCACGCCGGCCCGCGTCGGGTTTCCGGGATCGACGAACGTCCTGATGTTGGTGACGCCGAGGGGCCCGAAAACCTCTTCGCGTTTCGGCGACTCGAGCCAATGCTTCTGATCCTTCACGTCGTGGTAGGCCATCACTGTCGGCATCGAATCTCCTTTTCCCGCGGGAGAACCACCATACGCTGTCGACCGCCAATCGCGTCGCAGGCGGAGTGGAACGGTGAGGCGTCGGATAGGCTCCGGAGACGCGTCCAGACCCCCCGGAAGGAGTAGAGATGATCGATCACGTGACGGCGAATGTCGACGACCTCGCCTCGGCGAAGGAGTTCTACACCAAGACGCTCGCGCCGCTCGGCTATTCCGTTCGGATGGAGTTCGAGGGTGCAGCGGCCGGTTTCGGCACCGGCGAGGGGATCCCGGCCTTCTGGATCAGCAGTCACGACGACCGCGGCCGGACGCATGTTGCGTTTGCGGCCCCGGATCGTGCGAGCGTCGATGCGTTCTACTCCGCCGCTCTTGCCGCCGGGGGCAGCGACAACGGTGCGCCCGGGGTGCGCGCGGAGCTGCACGAGAACTACTACGCGGCATTCGTCCACGACGCCTCCGGCAACAACATCGAGGCGGTCTGCCACCAGCCGGCCTGATCTCACGCGTGTCGAGTGCCGGTCGGTCGGGCCGGCGCCCGGAACGTCGCCCGAGGTCGGGCACCGACGCGACGGCGTCGACTTCTAGACCGTGGTATCTCGCCGTCGCGGTCGAGCGGACACGCGCCCGCCGTGAACACCAGGCGGCATCCTGGTGGGGCGACGGCCGCGTACGCGAAGGGCACGTGTGACGCGAACTCGGAGGTACGCACGAGCGCCGTACCCGGTTCGTCACTCATTGCCACGGATACTCGTCGTGCTGAGGGAGGTCGTCGAGAATCTCGTGCCACGGAGCCTTCGAGCCGACGAACATGTGCGCGGTCGGCTTCAACGCCGGCTCGTCGAGGAGCGTCCCGTACGGAACGCGGACGTACCCGTCACGCGGAATCCAGTAGAGAAGCGCCCAGCACTTCCCACAGCGCACCGCGTGGGCGTCGGAGGGGTCGCCTTCGACCAGCAGCGCATCGGCGCCCTTCGTCACCCTCAGCTTGTCCCGCTCGATCTCGCCCCAGGGTAGGAACGCCGAGCCCGTCATCGCGCGGCAGTTCGAGCAGTGGCAGTTGTATGCGCAGACAAACTCGTCCGGCACCTCGTAGGCAACGGCATTGCACGCGCAGCGCCCCCTCAGCACGACGACACAGTAGATCGACGCGCACGCCCGCGCCTGCTTCTCGCTCTCACTCGTCGCGTGCCAGCCCGACCAGCAGCGTCCAGGCGCCGAAGACGTTCAGCAAGATGCCAAACAGGCCCGACACGACGAGGAAGTACAGCCCGCCGCCGCCGTGCGCGAGCAGGCTCGCGCCGGCCCACACGGTCAGCACCGAGGCGGCGACGGCCCCCGCCGTTCGCGCAAGCAGCCCCGAGTCGACGCGGGTCCGGTACAGACGCAGCGGCGCGGAGAAGACGAAGCCCAGGAAGGCGCCTCCGATGACGAGCTCGACGCCGAGTGCGGTCAGGCCCTGTCCCGGTGTGAGGACGAGCGCGGACATGATCGTGACCGACACGATTCCAGCGGTGAGATTTCGTGCCCGGACCCGATGCAGCGGGTCGGATGCAACTGCGCGTGCGTGAATCGACAGACCCACGAACACCAACCCGGCGAGCGCAGCGGAGGCGCCGCCGAGCATGACGAAGAAGTCGTGCCAGGCAAGAGGTTCATATGCCACCGGAGGCCCAGAGTCTGGCAGGGCAGGCGGAGGGAGCAGTCGC
>JBOGZX010000225.1:0-2623 GCA_050697615.1 Gaiellaceae bacterium | reverse complement strand
GCCGGCCCCTGCGCTCCGGCTCCGTCGAGCCTACGCCGACCGCTGTGAGCACGGCGCCTTCCGGAGCCGTATACCCATACTGTTCCCTCCGGCGCCGCACCCGCAGCGACGCCCGAGGAACCTCCATTGGCCGCAGGGTTGCCCGGGGACGCCTCATGCGAAGAGCTCCCGCCAACGGTCGTCGCCGCGCAGCGCCGAGAAGTCGTCGTCTTCTGCCGCCAACCGGCTCACCTCGTCGGGCGCGATGCGGAGCCCCTGGACGAGATGCAGGAAGGCCTCCTCCAGGTCTCCGTGGAGCGCCTCGAAGCACGCGGCGTTGTACTCGCCCTGCCACGTCCCCGGGTGACGCGCGAGCGTGTCGCGGACGAGCGCGCGCGCCGACTCGACGTCGCCCGCCCGCGCCTGCGCGAACGCGACGGCGAAGTCCTCCCAGGGCGCGGGAACGAACGCCTCGCCCGGCTTCGCCCCGGCCGCGACGACGAGCGTTCCCTCCTCGGCCGCGACGGCCTCGCGCAGTGTGCCTGGCGGGCAGTGGACGAGCGTCCCCACCGGGGCGTCGAACGTCTCGTCGCCGACGGTGAACGTGGCGCGGCCGCGTACGACGAGGTAGAGCTCCTCGTCGCCGTCGCGCTCGTAGTGACGCTCGATCACGTGCTTTCCGACGGCCTGCGCCGTCCAGCAATTGAGCCCGAAGGGCCGGAAGCCCAGCCGCCGGCGGAGCGGCATCAGCACCGGCGAGTCCTCCCCCGCCCCGGGGTACCGGTCGAGGTCGTCGAGCGACAGGATCTCGTAGCCCGGATTCACCGGCGGCGCAGCTGCTCGAGCACGACGGGGTCGATCCGGTCGATCCCGTCGGCGCGCTCCTCCAGGTTCTCGGTGCCGGTCCACGCGTCGAACGCCGAGGTGAGGTCGCCGTCGTAGCCGAGCTTCGCGAGCCGCTCGGCGATCTCCGCACGCAGCTCGTCGTCGACGTCGACCCACTGCTCCGTCTTCCCGAACAGCAGCGCGTGGATCCCGCGCAGCCGCTGTAGCTCCGCGACCGGCTGCGGGTGGTCGTCGACCCGGAGGTCGACGAGCACGTCGCTCAGTCCGGCATACCCACCGTCCGCCTGAACGACGAGGAGCGCCGCCGACTGCTGGCCGCGCCGGTCGCCGCCGGCGTCCTGGGCCGCCCCGAGGCACTCGACGAGCCGGTCGGAGAGCGGTCGTCCGTCGGTCGCGGCGAAGGTGGCGGCGAGCGCGGCGACGGTCTCCTCGCCTACGAGGATGTTGCCCTGGGCCGCGAAGCACGCTCCGGCGACTCCGCCGGCCCAGTCCATGCATCCGGAGCCGGTGAACGACGCGCCGCCCCCGCGCGCGTCGACGACGCCGAGCTGGCGGTGGGCGCGGCCCTCGTCGGCCTCCGTGAGCCGCTGCACGACCTCCTCGGCGCTCGCCCCGTCGCGGAGCAGTGCCAGTCCGTCCGGCCCGTAGCGTGGGTTCGCGTATGCCTGCGTCGCGATCGCCCCGACGCCCGGCTCGGCCCACGGCACGACCGATCCGACCGCGAGGAACTTCGACTGAGTCGCGACGCCCCACTGTCCGGCGGCGAGGTCGCACGCGGCGATCGAGTAGGTGGCGACGACCGGATCAGCCATACGTCAGCTCTGTCAGGTCGAGGTCGAGCAGCGCGGGGTCGGTGACGAGCGCGGAGGCGACCTCCGGGCGGGAGAGAGCGGCCTTCACCTCGGCCGCCGTGTGCGCGCGGACCACCACGGGGCGTCCCCGCGCATGAGCGCCCCGCAACTCGCCGTCGTCGACCGTTTCGAGCACCAGCGCGTCGCCGAGCGGGAGCTCTCCTTCGAGCGCGATCTCGGGGACGCGCCGGCCGGTCGCTCCGAACCACCGTTCCCTCACAGCTCGACGGTGTCTCCCGGCTGGATCCGGTCGACCTGCGCGCTCGTGAGGCCGGCGAGCGCGTCGGGCGTGCCGGTCAGGAGCGGGAAGGTGCCCCAGTGACACGGCACGCAGCGCGGCTTGCCGAGCAGTTCCAGCGCCAGCGCCGCCTCGTCGGGGCCCATCGTGAAGTGGTCGCCGATCGGCAGGACGGCCACGGTCGGCCGGTAAAGGCGCGCGATCAGCTGCATGTCGCCGAAGACGGTCGTGTCGCCGGCGAAGTAGATGCGCTGGTCGTCGGCGTGGACGACGAAGCCGGCCGGCTCGCCCGCGTACGACCCGTCGGGCGCGGAGCTCGAATGGAAGGCGTTCGTCATCGTGAAGCGGATTCCGGCCACCTCGAAGGTGCCGCCCTTGTTGAAGCCGATCGCCTTGTCGTCGGGGACGCCCTGGGAGCCGAACCACCCCGCCAGCTCGACCATGCCGAGCACCACCGCGCCCGTCGCCCGCTGCACCTCGACGACGTCGGCCGCATGGTCGCCGTGACCATGGGTCACCGCGATCGCGTCGGCGCGCTCGGGTTGCTTCTCCGCCTCCGGGGTCGTCGGCCCGCTCAGCCACGGGTCGACGTACGCGCGTTTGCCGCCGGCCGTGTCGAGCCGGAACGACGCATGACCGAGCCAGGTGAGCGATGTCATCTCGAGACCTTTCTTCAAGGAGGACGGCGTGAGCATAGAAGGACCGTCCG
>JBOGZX010000224.1:0-2165 GCA_050697615.1 Gaiellaceae bacterium | reverse complement strand
GCCGTGCAGCGGGCCCCACAGCGCGTTGATGCCGCCGGAGATGGAGGTGAACAGGTTGGCCTGCGAGGAGCCCACCAGCCGCACCGTCGACGTCGAGCAGTTCTGCTCGTGGTCGGCGTGCAGGATGAGCAGGGTCTCGAGCGCCCGCGCGAAGTCGGGGTCGACCTGCGACGAGCCGACGCTGCGGACGGCGCTGGCCGAGCAGTTCTGCTCGTGGTCGGCGTGCAGGATCAGGAGGATCTCGAGCGCCCGCTGCAGGACCGGGTTCGCCTCGTGGCGGCCGCCGATCTCGAACGTCATGTGGACGAAGTTGCCGATGTAGTCGAGGTCGTTGCGCGGAAAGACATAGGGCAGGCCGCGCGAGTGACGGAAGATGAACGCCGCGATCGTGGGGATCTTGGCGATCAGCCGCACCCGCTGCAGATGCCGGCTCTCGGGGTCGTCGATGTTCTTCGCGTCCGGGTAGAAGGTCGAGAGCGCCCCGACGGTGCCGAGCAGCATCCCCATCGGGTGCGCGTCGTAGCGGAAGCCCTCGAGGAACTTCGTGACGTTCGTGTGCACATAGGTGTGGAGCCGCACCTCCTCCTCCCACCGTGCGAGCTGGTCGGGCGTCGGCAGCTCGCCCTCGAGCAGGAGGTACGCCGTCTCGAGGAAGGTCGACTGCTCGGCGAGCTGCTCGATCGGGTAGCCGCGGTAGCGGAGGATGCCCGCGTCGCCGTCGATGTACGTGCTCGCGCTGCGGCAGGAGGAGGTGTTCAGGTACGCCGGGTCGTACGACATCAGGCCTCTGTCGCCGTCGGCGGCGGTGATCTTGCGCAGGTCGGTCGCGCGGATGGTCCCGTCGGCGATCTCCAGGGAGTACTCCTGACCGGTTCGGTTGTCGACGACGGTGAGAGTCTCGGCGGGCGCGGTTTCGGCGGACACGGTTTCGGCGGACACAGGCTCCTCTTTCGACGTTGCTCGGTGGCAGTTGAACCGTACCGCCGGAGCGCGGTCAGCCGATCACTTCAAGCAGCACGGGTCGCGGCTCGGGCTGCTCGGGCGCCAGCTCGTAGGCCGCCAGCACCTCGCGCGCGGCCTCGGCGGCGGACTCGTCGTCCCGCGCGTGCACCTCGGCCAGCGGCTCGCCGTGCTCGACCGCGTCGCCGCGCTTCGCCCGGCAGACGACTCCGACGGTGTGGTCGATCTCGTCTTCCTTCGTGCGGCGGCCGGCGCCCAGGTGCAGCGCGGCGTTGCCGATGCGGATCGCACCGAGCCGCGCCACGTGGCCGCCCGCCGGCGCGTGAACCTCGACCACGACGGGCGCGGCGGGCAGCGCGCCCTCGTCGGCGGCGCCTCCCTGCGCCTCGATCCAGCGTCTGCGGGCGGCCTCGGCCGACCCGTCGGCGATCGACCTCTCTGCTCGCCGCCGCCCCTCCGCCTCGTCGACGCCGAGGTCGGAGAGCGCGAGCAGCCGCGCGCAGGCGTCGAGCACGAGCTCCGTGAAGTCGGCGGGGCCGTGGCCGCGGACGGTGTCGATCGCCTCCCGCACCTCGAGCGCGTTGCCGACGGCCGCACCGAGCGGCTGCTCCATGTCGGTCAGCAGGCAGACGACCTCGCGTCCGGCGCGGCCGCCGATCTCGATCATCGTCTCGGCGAGGCGGCGCGCGTCGTCGAGCGTCTTCATGAACGCGCCGTCCCCGACCTTCACGTCCAGCAGGATCGCCTGCGCGCCGGCGGCGAGCTTCTTCGACATGATCGATGCCGCGATCAGCGAGAGCTGGTCGACGGTCGCGGTCACGTCGCGCAGGCTGTAGAGCAGCTTGTCGGCGGGCACGAGGTCACCGGTCTGCCCGACGATCGCAAGCCCCATCTCGCGCACCTGGGCGACGAGCTCGTCCAGCGACAGCTCGGTGCGGTAACCGGGAATCGACTCGAGCTTGTCGAGGGTGCCGCCGGTGTGACCGAGGCCGCGGCCGCTCATCTTGCCGAACGGCACGCCGCAGGCGGCCACGATCGGCCCGACGGCGAGCGACGTCTTGTCCCCCACGCCGCCGGTCGAGTGCTTGTCTACCACCTTGCGTCCGAGGGCCGAGCCGAGGTCGAGCGTCTCGCCGCTCCGGATCATGGCGTCGGTGAGCGCGAACGTCTCGGCGGCCGAGAGCCCGCGGAAGAAGACGGCCATG
>JBOGZX010000223.1:0-1781 GCA_050697615.1 Gaiellaceae bacterium | reverse complement strand
GCACGGGCCCGGGCGGGAACGGCGGCCGGCTCGGCGGCGAGGACGGCGTACGCGGCGAACCCGAAGAACCAGGGCAGGTAGAGGTAGAACCAGTGGGTCAGGACGAGCTCGAAGCCGACGAGCAGCGCGCCGGTCAGGGCCGCGAGGCGAAGCGGCGAGCGGCGCCGCGGGAACCAGCCGAGCACGAGCGCGCCGACGACCAGTATCACCTGCAGCGCACGCTGCACGAGGTGGAGGTCGGGAATGCCCCGTGCGTGGTACTGCCCCCAGTCCCAGAGGGAGAAGGGCGAGTCGCGGCCGATCTGGAACGACACGGTCCGGTCGTAGAACACGCGGGCGGCGTGCAACGGCGACGGCTCCAGGAAGAGGACGAAGAAGACGAGCACGGTGGCGAGCAGGAAGCCGAGCGCGTAGACGACGGCGCTCCGGCCACGGCGCGCCTCCGGGTACCCGGACCAGAGCGGCACGAGCACGAGCGACGCGAACTTGGTCCAGCCGGAGACGGCGACCGCGGCGCCGCGCGCGACCGGGCTGGTCAGCGCCAGGAAGCCGAAGATGAGCAGGGCTGGCGCGATCGAGTCGTTCGTGTTGGAGCTCGACGCGTACTGGGAGAACGGCCACGCCACCCACGCGAACGCGAGCGTTGCGGCGAGTCGAGGACCGCCGAAGCGCCGGCCGACGAGCGCGAGCCCGAGCAGGCAGAGGGTGTCGAAGAGGATCGACGTGAAGTGCACCGCCGGGAGCGTGTCCCACTTATGGCTCCAGCCGAAGAGCGCGTACCCGGGCACGTAGGCGAGGTACGAGACGGGGCCGTAGGTGTCGCCGAGCGGGTTCGCCGTCTCGCAGACGCCGTTCGTCTGCACGCGGTCGCGCACCTCCCCTTCGGAGTCGGCCGGACCGCATTTCGGGCGGTTTCCCTCGATCGGAAAGTGCCCGTACGGACTCTGCCCGTGGACGATCCGGTCGGCCCCGATCACGCCCGAGTAGCCGACGTCGATCACGTTCGAGGCGCGCACGTTCAGCCCGATCCGAAAGCCGGCGAGGAAGACGGTCGCGGCGACGAGCAGCCACACCGGCCACACCGTCGCGCCGCGCGAAGGGCGGTCGCGGCGCGCGATCCACACGCAGCGGACGAGCACCCACACGAGCGGCGGGTAGGCCAGCGGCATCGCGGCGAAGACGTTACCGCGGTTGAAGAACCACAGCGAGACGGAGAACGACAGCAGCACGAGCAGGTCGGCGTTGCGGATCGACAGGGGTCGCCGCCAGTCGACGAGCCCGAGCAGGAAGATCCCGCACAGGCCGAGCCAGACGGGATAGCTGTTGATCTTGTCGCCCCCGAAGGCGCCGGAGTAGCCCCGGGCCATGCGCCAGGCGACCTGCGGCCCGGTCCACGCCTCGGTGACGGCGCCGGTGGCGTCGTCGACCGAGCCCGTGGCGATCTCGCCGGCCGCGCCCGACCAGACGTTCACGGTCCAGCTGCCCTGCTTGAAGGTCGCGTCGGTGGTGGGATGCCGCGGGTAGCGCTTCAGCCAGGCCGCGACCTTGCCGTCGGCGAGGAAGCGGGCGATCGCCTCGTTCTTCGTCGAGTGGGGCACGGTCTGCGCGAGCGGCGAGGTCGTCGTCAGCGGGTTCGGCACGGTCGCGGTCGTCGTCATCGCCGCATGCGCGGCAGGGGCCGCCAACACGAGCGCGAGCCCGGCGGCGACGATGACCCGCCTCACCGGCGAAACGACCAGAGCTTGTTGCCCAGGAAGTTGAGCGGCGTGACGAGGACGATC
>JBOGZX010000222.1:0-6923 GCA_050697615.1 Gaiellaceae bacterium | reverse complement strand
GCGCACTCGCGCCGACGACGAGGTCCTCGGCGACGAGGCACATCAGCTCCGCCTCGCCCATCGCCTCGACGTCGCCCTTGGCCAGCCGGAGCGCCTGGGCGTTGAGCGACTGCTCGAACAGCGTGCGCGCGAAGCGGGCGTTGCCGAACGACTCAGCGCGCTCGGCGCCCTCGAAGATCGAGCCGAGCGTCTCGTCGGCGCCCTCTCCGAGCGCGTACTCCGCCTCGTGCGCGAAGCGCGAGAAGATCTCGCGGAGCTCGTCGGTCGAGTAGTCGGGAAAGTCGATCTCCCGCGAGAAGCGCGAGCGGAGGCCCGGGTTCGACTCGAGGAAGCGGCGCATCAGCCTCGGGTAGCCGGCGACGATCACGACCAGCCGGTGGCGGTTGTCCTCCATCCGCTTCAGCAGCGTCTCGATCGCCTCGTCGCCGAAGTCCAGCCGGTCGCTCTCCCGCGCGAGCGCGTACGCCTCGTCGACGAACAGCACTCCGTCGATCGCCTTGCGGATCACCCGCTCGGTCTTGATCGCCGTCAGTCCGACGTACTGCCCGACCAGCCCCGCCCGATCGACCTCCACGAGCTGGCCGCGGCGCAGAAGGCCCATCGAGCGGTACATCTGCGCCAGCAGGCGCGCGACGGTCGTCTTGCCCGTGCCTGGATTGCCGAGGAACACGAGGTGCTGCGTCGTGGCGACCTCCGGGAGGCCGGCTTCCTTACGACGCGCCTGCACGCGCAGGAACGCGACGAGCGAGCGCACCTGCTCCTTTACCGACTCGAGCCCCGGCAGCGCGTCGAGCTCGGCAAGCAGCTCCTCGAGCGGGCGCGGCGGCTCCTGCCGCCGCAGCACCTCGAGGTCGAGCTCCTCCCCGATCTGGGCGCGGAGCTGGTCTCCGAGCGCCTTCAGGGACTCGAGGGGATTGGGCACAACGCGACGGTACCCATTACGGTGGGCTCGGATGCAGGGGCCGATGAAGCCGGACGAGCTCGCCCGCTACGCGGAGACGATCGTCCGCGGGTGCGTGGCGTTCCGGGCGGGAGACACGATGCTCGCGCTCGTGAGCCTCGCCCACCGCGATCTGGCGGTGGCCGTCGCGGAGGCCGCCTACCGCGCGGGAGCCGCGACGGTCGACGTCGTCTACGACGACATGCGCGTCTACGCCGCGCGCATCGAGCACGGCTCCGACGCGTCGCTCGGCAGGACGGCGGCGTGGCAGTCGGCCCGGTGGCGCGCGACGGGCACGAAGGACGTCGCGCTCGTGCGGGTGATGGGCGAGTTCGAGCTCGACGTGCAGCGCGGGCTACAGCCCGAGCGCGTCGCGGAGGACGCGAAGCGCTCGACGGCCCGCAGCCCGGCGCTCGACAGGGCCCGCCGCGAAGGACGGCTGCGCGGGACGATCTGCGCGTGGCCGACCGACGAGTGGGCGGCGCGCGTCTTCCCCGGCATGGACGCGGCCCGCGCGAAGCGGCGGCTGGCGAAGGACATCCTGTCCTTCTGCCGGATCGGCCCGGGCGACCCGCCGGGACACAAGGGCTGGACGGACCACCTCACGACGCTTCGGCGCCGGTCGGCACGGCTGACGAAGCTCGACCTCACGGAGGTGCGCATCCGCGATCGCGGCACCGACCTGCGCGCGCGGATCGCGCCGTTCTCGATGTGGCGCGGCGGCGGCGAACAGGATCACTGGGGCCGCCGGATCGCGATGAACATGCCGACGGAGGAGTGCTTCATCTCACCGGACGCCGCGGCGACGGAGGGAACGTTCCGGTGCTCGCGCCCGCGCAGCTTCGGCGGCCGGGTGCTCGAGGAGTTGTCGGGCGAGTTCCGGAACGGCCGGCTCGTGCGCCTGGGCGCGAAGCGCGCGGCGGACCGCGACTGGTTCGCCCGCTACCTCGCGGCGATCCCCAACGCCGACCGGCTCGGCGAGATCGCGCTCGTCGACTCCTCGTCGCGGATCGGCCGCACCGGCCTCGTCTACTACAACGGGCTGCTCGACGAGAACGCCGCTGCACACATGGCGTTCGGCTCGGGCTTCGCGAAGACCCGCACCGTCCCGATCGCCCGACGGCGTCACGGCGTGAACCGTTCGAGGACGCACATCGACGTGATGATCGGGACCGACGACCTCGAAGCGATCGGCCTCCGCCGAAGCGGCAAGCAGGTGCCGCTGATCGCCGACGGCAGCTGGCAGATCTGACGACGAGCTCCGCTCTCCAGGCCCTGCGCTCCCGGCCCCCTCTGCGTCTGACTCGAGTCAGACAGGAGTCTGACCCAAGGAAGTGTGACGGACTCGTCTCGCAAGTGTTGCGAGCCATCCACAAATGCTGACGGCGTCAGGGCGGGACAAGCACCCCGGATGCCGACTTCTACGACGTAAAGCCGACCCCCGGGGCCGGGCGCTCCTGCGTGAACGCTCACGGGCGACGTCAGACTCCAGTCAGACCAGGCGGGGTGGCTGACTCCCTTCGCGCCGGCGGTCCACGACCCCGCGACGCCGCTCGGTCTCCCGTGTCTGCTATAGTTAACCACGTTAATGGTTCAGGTGGCTAACGACTCTGCAACTCTGGCGAACCGGCTGAGGCCCGTGCTTCTGCGGCTCGCACGCGAGTTGCGTCGCGAGATCCACTCCGTCGGTGTGACCGGCGGACAGGTCTCGCTGCTCATCCAGATCAAGAAGCATCCCGGCGTCACCGCGTCGGAGCTCGCGGAGCGCGAGCGGATCTCGGCGCCCGGGATGTCGGGCCACATCGTGCGGCTCGAGGCGGCGGACCTGATCGAGCGCACACGTGCCGCCGACCGCCGGCGGATCGGCCTGACGATCACCGAGGCCGGCGACAAGGTCGTCACCGCCGTCCGCAAGCGCCGCACCGCCTGGCTCGCCGAGCGCCTCCGCGACCTGGACGCCGACGAGCTCCAATCCGTCGAGCGGGCGCTGCCTGCGCTCGAGAAGTTGCTCGAGGTGCAAGGCAGTTGACACTGCTCAGGGTCGCGTCCGCGCGCACCTTCTCCTCGCTCCGCCGCCACCGCAACTACAGACTCTTCTTCGCAGGCCAGCTGACCTCGGTCGCCGGCACGTGGATGCAGAACATCGCGCTCGCATGGGTCGTCGTGCAGGTCGCACCGCACTCGCGCGGCCTCGCGGTCGGTCTGCTCTCGGTCTGCCGCTTCGGCCCGTTCACGCTGCTCGGGCTGTTCGCGGGCGTCGTCACCGACCGCTTCGACAACCGGCGCACGGTGATCGTCACGCAGTCGGTGCAGATGTTCTTCTCGGCGGTACTCGCCGCGATCACGCTGCTCGGTCACGTCCAGCTGTGGGAGGTCTATGCGATCGCGGCTCTGACGGGGACGGCGGTCGTCTTCGACGCGCCCTCGCGCCAGAACCTGACGTTCCAGATGGTCGGCCGGGAAGAGCTTCCGAACGCGGTGGCGCTCAACTCGAGCCTGTTCAACCTCGCTCGCATCTTCGGGCCGGCGCTCGCGGGCATCCTGATCGCCGCCTTCGGCGTCGGCTGGTGCTTCGCCGTGAACACGGTCAGCTTCGTCGCCGTCATCGCGAGCCTGTTCGCGATGCGGGTGCGCGACCTCTACCCGCTTGCCGACCGCCGGCGCCCCACGATCTGGCGGGGCGCACGCGAGGGAATGGCCTACGCGCGCCGCAACCGTACGGTGCTCGTGATCCTCGGGATGATGGTCGTGTTCTCGTCCGTCTGCTTCAACTTCAACATCCTGCTGCCGCTGGTCGCGAAGGACACGCTGCACGCGGGACCGCAGACGTTCGGAATCATCTCCGCCTGCTTCGGCGGAGGAGCCCTCGTCGGGGCGCTCTCGGCCGCGGCGATGGCGAAGGCGACCTGGCGCGTGATGTTCCTGGGCGCCGGCTGCTTCGGGATCGCCGAGCTGCTGCTCGCCCCCGTGGGCACGACGACGCTCGTCGGCGTGCTGCTCTTCGTCTGCGGAGCCGCGTTCACGAGCTATACCGCCAACTCCAACGCATCGATCCAGCTCGCGAGCCCCGACTACATCCGCGGGCGGGTCCTCGGTCTCTACTACTACGCATGGAACGGGCTCGCGCCGCTCGGAGCCGTACTGGTCGGCTGGATGTGCGACGTGGGCGGCACCGAGCTGGCGTTCTTCGTCGGCGGCACGTGCACGCTCGCGATCACGGCGATCGGCGCGGCGGCGGTGAAGCGCCCGGGACACCGGCGGCCGCCCCGGGTGCAGGCCGAGCCGGTCGCCGAGCAGCTCGCTGCGTAGGGCACAGCTACCTCAACTGGACGCCCGCAGCGCCGCGGGCGTAACATCGCCAGGCGGGGTCTGATTCACACCAGCCGAGGCACCAGGGGGTGTTGCACGTTGGCGCAGGTCGGGTTCGAGCGGGTCAGCAAGGTCTATCCAGACGGCACCCGCGCGGTCAACGACGTCAATCTCGACATCCGGGACGGCGAGTTCATGGTGCTCGTCGGACCCTCCGGATGCGGGAAGACGACGGCGCTACGCATGGTCGCGGGGCTCGAGGACATCTCCGAGGGCGTCCTGCGGATCGGCGATCGCGTCGTCAACCACGTGCCCTCGCGCGACCGCGACATCGCGATGGTCTTCCAGAGCTACGCGCTCTACCCGCACCTGTCCGTCTACGAGAACATCGCCTTCGGCCTGCGGCTCAAGAAGATGCCGAAGTCCGAGATCGACGCGCGCGTGCAGCGCGCCTCGGCGCTGCTCGGCCTCGCGGAGTACCTGAAGCGCAAGCCGCGGGCGCTCTCGGGCGGCCAGCGCCAGCGGGTGGCGATGGGCCGCGCGATCGTCCGCGAGCCGTCGGCCTTCCTGATGGACGAGCCGCTCTCGAACCTCGACGCGAAGCTTCGCGTACAGATGCGCGCCGAGATCGCGAAGCTGCAGAGCGACCTCGGCGTCACCACGATCTACGTCACGCACGACCAGATCGAGGCAATGACCATGGGCGACCGCGTCGCGGTGATGCGCAAGGGCGAGCTGCAACAGGTCGACGAGCCCCAGACGCTCTACGACCGCCCCGTCAACCTGTTCGTGGGCGGCTTCATCGGCAGCCCCGCGATGAACATGCTCGACTCGACGATCGAGGCCTCGAACGGCGATCTGCGCGCACGCATCGGCGAGCAGGCGATCGAGCTCGGCGCCGAGACGACACGCAACCGGCCGGCGCTCGAACGCTACGTCGGGAAGCCGGTGATCATCGGGATCCGGCCGGAGGACCTGGAGGACGCGGCGCTCGAGACCGACGCGCCGAGCGGCCGCATCCTCAGCGGCCGCATGGAGCTGCGCGAGGCGCTCGGCTCGGAGATCATGGCGCATTTCGCGATCAAGGCGGCACATGCCGAGACGGACGAGATGCGAGAGCTCGCCCAGGATGCGGGCGCGCCCGAGACCACTCCCCAGATCGGCGTCAAGCAGGACGAGGCGGTTGTGGTGGGCCGTTTCGGGGCACGGTCCCGCGTGAAGCAGGGCGACGAGGTGCAGGCCGTCGTCGACACGCGCGCACTGCACTTCTTCGACCCTGAGACGGGTAGTGGAATCTACGACTCCGAATCTACGAGTTCCCGAAAGGAGATCAATGCAACGTAAATGGCTGGGAGCGTCTGTGCTGGTTGCGGTGCTCGCTATCAGCGCAGGCTGCGGCAGCAGCAGCAACCAGAGTGCAAAGTCGACCACCTCGGGTGTCGCCGGAGCACAGAAGACCGTCGTCAACAAGTCCGTCTCGGGCTCCGTCACCTTCGACGGAATCTGGACGGGCGCGGAGGCGACGGCCTTCGGCAAGGTGATCAAGGCCTTCAACAAGGTCTATCCGAAGGTGCACGTCAAGTACAAGCCGGTCGGCAACAACGTCCCGACCGTGCTCGCCACGGCGGTCGCCGGCGGCCATCCGCCGGACATGGCGGACATCGCGCAGCCGGGGCTCGTCAAGCAGCTCGCCGAGCAGGGACACCTGAAGCCGATCACGTACGCGAAGGGCACGATCGCCAAGAACTTCGCGCCGGCGTGGCGGCAGCTCGGCACGGTCAACGGGAAGCTGTACGCGCTCGTCTTCAAAGCGAGCAACAAGTCGCTCCTCTGGTACAACGTGCCCGCCTACAAGGCGGCCGGTGTCAAGGCGCCCAAGACCTGGTCGCAGCTCATCTCGAACGCGAAGACGCTGAAGGCCTCGGGCACCCCGGCGTACTCGGTCGGCGGAGCGGACGGATGGACGCTCACCGACCTGTTCGAGAACATCTACCTGCGCACGTACGGGCCGGCGAAGTACAACGCCCTGTCGGCACACAAGATCAAGTGGACGGATCCGACCGTGACGAAGGCCCTCAAGACGATGGCCCAGGTGATCGGTGACTCGTCGAACCTCGCGGGCGGCACGAGCGGCGCTCTACAGTACGGGTTCAACGATTCCGTCACGAACGCGTTCACCTCGCCGCCGAAGGCAGCGACCGTGCTCGAAGGCGACTTCGTCGCGGGCGTCATCCTCTCGTCGACGAAGGCGAAGCCGAAGACCGGGTTCAACGCGGTGCCGTTCCCGTCGATCAAGGCGGGGGCGAACGCAGGCGCAGTCGAGATCGGCGGCGACCTGCTCGTCACGTTCCGGGACACGCCGGCGATCGAGGCGTTCGTCAAGTTCCTCGCGACCGCCCCGGCGGCCAAGGCGTGGGCGAAGGTCGGCGGCTTCGGGACGGGCAACCACAACGTCCCGGCGAGCGTCTACCCGGACGCGATCACGCGCGCGACCGAGGCGCCGATCGGAAAGGCGAAGGCGGTCGTGTTCGACATGTCCGATGAGCAGCCTGCGTCGTTCGGCTCGACGACCGGCCAGGGCGAGTGGGGCATCTTCCAGACGTTCCTGAAGAACCCGTCGAAGGTGAGCGGGATCCAGAAGCAGCTGGAGCGCTCGGCAGCCGCGGCGTACAAG
>JBOGZX010000221.1:0-2336 GCA_050697615.1 Gaiellaceae bacterium | reverse complement strand
GTCCGGCTCCGGTTCCCGCGGGAGGTGGGGCATGAGCGTAGGCTCGACGGAGCTCACGGGAGCGGAGGCCCCGGCTTTGCCGGGGCTGGAGCGGGTATGAGCGTGGGCTCGGCGGAGCGAGCATGAGCTTCGTGAGCGACGTCGCGGCGCTCGCGTGCAAGGATCTGCTGCTGGAGCTGCGTGCGAAGGAGACGCTGCCGTCGATGCTGCTGTTCGTGGTCGCCGCGCTCGCGATCTTCCACTTCGCGCTCCCCGGCGGCAGCGGCGACACGGCGGCGCTCGGCCTGCTCTGGTCGGCGCTGATCTTCACGGCGCTGCTCGGGCTGACACGGGCCTTCGTGGCCGAGCGCGAGCAGGGGATGTTCGACGCCCTCGTGCTCACGCCGTGCGACCGCAGCGCGATCTGGGTCGGCAAGGCGATCGCGGTCTTCTCGTTTCTCGCCTGCGCCGAGCTCGTCGCGTTGCCGGCGTTCGCAGCCTTCTTCCACGGGCTCGACGGGCGAACCGTGGCGGCGGTCGCGCTCGCGGACGTTGGGATCTGCGCCGTCGGCACCCTCTTCGGCGCGATGGCGGTGGCCGGGCGCGCCCGTGAGCTGCTGCTGCCGCTCCTCTTCCTGCCGATGGCGATCCCGATCGTCGTCGGCGGCGTCGGCGGCTACCTCTGGTTCCTCGCGCTCTACGACGGGATCTTCGCGCTGCTCGCCTGGGCCACGTTCGAGTACGTCGTCGCCGAGATCTGACTCTCGACGACTACGATGGTCGCGTGAAAGAGACCCTTGCCAACCGTGCCGCGGCGGTCGCCGTGCTCGCGGTGGTGCTGGTCGCGGCGGCGGTCGCCCTGATCTTCTTCTATGCGCCCACGGACGCCGACCAGGGCTTCTCGCAGCGCATCTTCTATTTCCACGTCCCGGTCGCGCTGACCGCGTATGTGTGCTTCGCCTGGGGGGCGTGGAAGGCGCTTCGTGTGCTCTGGAAGCGGGACGAGCGTGCGGACGTGGAGAGCTACGTCGCGATCCACCAGGGGGTCGTGTTCGGGGCCCTCACGCTGCTCACTGGGTCGATCTGGGCACGTGCGTCGTGGGGCGTCTGGTGGTCGTGGAGCGAGAACCAGCTCGTCCTGTTCCTCGTCCTGTTCCTGTTCTACTGCGCGTACTTCATGCTGCGGTACTCGATCGAGCCCGGCCGTGCCCGCGCCAACATGTCCGCCGTGTACGCGCTCTTCGGCGTGGTGCTGATCCCGGTGTCGTTTCTCGCGATCCGGCTGTCGCAGAAGTTCATCCATCCGGTCGTTTTCAACTCGCACGGACCGCAGATGACCGGTTCGCAGTTCTTCGTGTTCTGCGTCTCGCTGGCGGCGATGCTGGCCGTGTTCGCGACCCTGTACAACGTCGAGCTCGCAGGGAAGCGTCTCGACTCGCACCTGCGCGACCTCCGGGAGCTCCTGACATGAGCGTAGGGACGGAGCTCCTGACGTGAGCTTGGCCGCGGTCTCCGCCCCGCCGTCGGAGTGGCAGTACGTCGCGGCGGCGTACCTCGTCGTGTTCGTGTTCGTGCTGCTGTGGGTCGCCCTGATCGCGGCCAAGCTGCAGCGGCTCCAGCGCCAGCTCGCGGCGCTGGTCGAGCAGGCGCGCGGCCGGAGGGCCGCCGAGCAGGGCGCCGAGGAAGCGCGCCCGACGACCGTGAGCGGCCCCGCCCGTGGCTGAGGTGCTCTTCTGGCCCGCGCTGCTCGGCTACGGCGAGGCCGCGTTCGCCTACGCGACGATGCGCACCTCGCGCGCCGCGACTTGGGGGGTCCGCGTCGGCTGGCTCGCCCAGACGGCGCTGCTCTCGGCGCAGGCGGCGCGCGCGGACGGGTTTCCCTGGTCGAGCTGGGCGGGCTCGCTCAACCTCTTCGTCTGGCTGGTCGTCGGCGCATACCTGATCTGGGGCTGCCGTCCGCGCTTCCGGCTGCTCGGCCTCGCCGTGATGCCGCTCGCGGTCACGCTGTTCGTGGTCGCCCGCGTCGGCGGGGGGACGCAGGCGGGGCATCGCTCCCACTACGGCAGCCTGTTCCTCGTCCTGCACGTCGGCTTCGTGCTCGCGGCGTTCGCCGGGTTCACGCTCGCGGCCGGCCTCGCCGGCGTCTACCTGTGGCAGGAGCGGCGGCTGAAGCGACGCGACGCGGGGATCCTGCGCCTGCGGCTGCCGCCGCTGGCGTCTCTCGAGCGCCTCGCGTCGCGGACGATCGCGGTCTCGCTCGCGCTCTTGACGCTGGGGCTTGCCGCCGGCTTCGCGCGGCTGCGGGACGGCGGCGGCCGCCTCGACGCGCTCGAGGCGGTGACCGTGCTCACCTGGCT
>JBOGZX010000220.1:0-2754 GCA_050697615.1 Gaiellaceae bacterium | reverse complement strand
GGGCGGCAAGGCGACCGCCAACAAGAGCTGAAGGGGTTGACGCAATGACCGAGATCACAGATCTGATGACCGAGCACCCGCGCACGATCTCCACGGACAGCTCGATCGTCGACGCCGCGAAGCTGATGCGCGAAGAGGACGCCGGCGTCGCGCCGATCACGGACGGCGACCGGCTCGTGGGTGTCGTAACCGACCGCGACATCGCGGTCCGTGTCGTCGCGGAGGGCAAGGACCCGGCGTCGACGAAGGTCGAGGAGATCGCGTCGAAGAAGCTCGTCACGATCGACCCGCAACAGGACCTGGACGAGGCGCTGCGGCTGATGGCGTCGCACCAGGTGCGGCGGCTGCCCGTCGTCTCGGAGGACGGCAAGCTGATCGGCATCCTCGCGCAGGCCGACGTGGCACGCCACGCAGACTCGGAATCGACCGGCCACGTGGTCGGAAGAATTTCCGAGTAAAGAGCGAACTTTCGCGTGCGCACCCCTTGCGCGGGGTGCGCACGCGTCGTACATTGCGGCTCCCGTCGGGTGCGGAGCGCAAGTAGGTCGAAGCCCCGCCGAGCGACACGCGAGAACACGCAAGTGGGAACGCGGGCCGGTCGGCGAGGTGGACGAAAGCGCCTCTCGCACTCGGCGGTTTTTCTTTGTGGAAGGATCGCCGTCGGTGGACTTGACGCTGAGCGACGAGCAGGCCCTGATCCGGCAGACCGCACGGGATTTCTGCGACGCCGAGATCGCCCCCACGCGGCGGAGTGGGACCGCACGGAGACGATCGCAAGGAGCATCGTCGGCAGGCTCGCCGAGCTCGGCTTCCTCGCGGCAGCCTTGCCCGCAGAGCACGGCGGCCTTGGGCTCGACATGGTGTCCTACTCGCTCGTCGTCGAGGAGATCGGACGCGCCGACTCGAACGTGCGCGGGATCGTGTCGGTGTCGAACGGCCTCTACGGAAAGTCGGTGGCCAGATGGGGAACCGACGAGCAGAAGACGCGGCTGCTCCCTGCCCTCGCCTCGGGAGAGGCGCTCGGCTGCTACGCCCTCACCGAGCCCGGCGCCGGCTCCGACCCGGGCGGGCTGCAGACACGCGCCGTCCGCCAAGGTGGCGACTGGGTGATCAGCGGCCAGAAGATCTTCATCACGCTCGGGAGCTGGGCGGCGAACGCCCTGGTCTTCGCGCGCACCGGCGAGGAGGGCCCTCGCGGCATCACCTGCTTCGTCGTCCCCACCGACTCGCCGGGGTTCGAGGCGCGGCCGATCAAGGGAAAGCTCGGCCTGCGCGCCCAGGACACCGCCGAGCTCTTCCTGGACGGCGTGCGGGTGCCCGACGAGAGCCGCCTCGGCGACCTCGGCTCCGGCTTCAAGGTCGCGATGTCGGCGCTCGACCATGGGCGCATCTCGCTGGGAGCCGGCTGCGTCGGGATCGCCCAGGGCTGCCTCGACGCGTCGGTGGCGTACACCAAAGAGCGCACCCAGTTCGGTCGCCCGGTGGCGAGCTTCCAGCTCGTGCAGGAGCTGCTCGCGGACATCGCCGTCGAGACGGAGGCGGCCCGGCTACTCGTGTGGCGCGCCGCCGCCGTCGCCGACCGCGGCGAGCGCCACACCGTCGAGGCGTCGTACGCCAAGTACTTCGCGAGCGAGACGGCGGTACGGGCGGCGAACGCGGCGGTGCAGGCGCACGGCGGCTACGGCTACGTCGACGAGTACCCGGTCGGCAAGTACCTCCGGGACGCGCGCGTGACAACCCTCTACGAGGGAACGAGCCAGATCCAGAAGCTGTTGATCGGCCGGGCGCTCACCGGCGAGTCCGCGTTCTCCAACTGGCCGGGCTAACGCTGCACGTGGAAGGGCGCGCTCCGCCACGCCGCCCAGTCCCAGTACCAGCCCGGCAGCTTGTGCGGCGCCGACGCCGGCCGCGGCCCCTTGTGGCCGTGCTGCCACGTGAACATGTCCCACGCCCAGTGCGGCAGGACACGCGGGAGGCTCGAAGGCCGCTTCGTCGGCCGGATCACGAGCGGCCGGGTCGGCTTGCCCTGCACGCCGGACGGGTCGACGGCACGCACCCGGTAGACCGTCTGGGCGTGCGGATGGAACCCCCGCACGGCGACCGAGAGCTGGTCGCCGGGCAGGCTCGATACAGGAGTTCCGTCGAGCAGCACCTGGTACGAGGAGAGGGTGCCGCTGTGGTCGGTCGCCGGCTGCCACTTCAGAAGAAGCGAGCCGTGCGCGAAGCGGCCGGTGAAGCCCTGCGGCTGCGACGGCGGCACGGTGTCGGGCAGCAGCCCGAAGAACGCCGGCACGAGCGTCTGGATCTCGACGGTCCCGTCCGGGTCGAGCGTGTAGCCGGCGTCGAGGCCGGGCGGTAGCGTCGCCGATGCGAGGCGGCGAAGCGGCGTCCAGGTCGTGCCGTCGGCCGACCACGACGGAGCGAGGCCGCCGGTCGTCATCAGCAGGTGTACGACGACCGGCGTCGCGAAGCGCGTCACGGGCGTGGAGGTCGCGGTGTCGCTGACCGTGAGCCGTACCCCGTAGCCGCTGGCGGTGACGCTCGGCGGCGCGGTCGGCGTCAGCGTCACCACCGACGACGCGCTGAACGACGTCGGCTGCCAGGAAGCCGTCGCCCGGCCGTCGCCCGAGCCGACGGAGCCGGCGGGCGGCACCGGCGGCGGCGGAGGAGGCGGCGGAGCGGCGCCCCCGCCGACGACGGCGCCGTCGACGTAGTCCGAGTCGATGTTGATCGAGACGCCGGCGTACGTCTCGC
>JBOGZX010000219.1:0-5561 GCA_050697615.1 Gaiellaceae bacterium | reverse complement strand
GACTTGAGGAGCGGCCGGCGGCCGACCGCCTCGGCGAGTGTCGGCAGGTACAGGCAAAGCCCGCTGCCGAGCAGGATCACGAACGCGGTTGCGTGCACCCAGTGCACCGCGCGCTCGGTGCGCGTGAAGCGGGGCAGGCGCGCCGAGTCAGCCACGGCCGTTCGACCTCCCGACCCAGGCGTTCTGGTCGTAGCCGAGGCCTTCCCAGTAGCCGGTCGGCTGGTGGTCGAGCACCTCGATCCGGGTCAGCCACTTGACGCCCTTGTAGCCGTACATCTCGGGGATCACGACCCTCGCCGGCGCGCCGTGCGGCCGCGTGAGCGGCCGGCCGTCCAGCTCGTACGCGAGCATCACGTCGTGCAGTCGCGCCTGCTCGAGCGTGAGCGAGTCGGTGTACGGCTGCTCGAGCGACACGAACCTGATCGCACGCGCGCCCGGAAGCGGCTCGACCAGGTCGAGGAGGTCTCGGAAGCGGACGCCGGCCCACTGCACGTCCTTCACCGTCCAGCCGGTCACGCAGTGGAACGTCGAGGTCTGCTCGGCGCGCGGCAGCGCGAGCAGCTCGTCATAGGTGAGGTTGCGCGGCCGCTTCACGAGGCCGCCGATCTCGAGCCGCCACCGGCCCGGGTCGAACACGGGCATCGAGCCGGAGATCGTGTAGATCCGCCAGCCGCCCACCGGCAGCACGTCTGCGACGAGCTGCGAGAACTGCGACGTGACGGGAGCGAACACACGGCTCGCCCAGCCCGCCCAGGCGAACGACGACAGCCCGCCCGCTGTCAGCAGCAGAAACGCACGGCGCCCGAACGTACGCGGCTCCGGCCCGGAAGTGCCGATCGCACGCCTCCGATCTCGAAGGAAGGTCTCTCCTGCCTACGACGATAGCCGCGCGGCGGATTGGCGGCGACGCGGGAAGTCGCGACGGACGTCGTCGATCAGCCGGTCGCGCGAGACGGGGCCGCCGAAGCGCAGGCGGTCGAAGGGCGCGAACGGCGGCTCCAGCTCGTCCAGCTCGTCGACGAGCACGTGCAGGCCGTCGGGCCGATCCCCACCGGCGCCGGCCAGCGCCGCTTCGATCGCGCGCACGAGCTCGTCCTTCCGCTTGATGTTCTCCGGGCTGACGACGCGCAGGCAGACGTAGTGTCCGCTCAGGTACGCGTCCCACTCCTCCACGGCTTGCGTCGGCTCGTCCCAGTGCGCCGCGAACCACGCGGGTAGCTCGGTGACGCCGCCGGCGCGGCCGATCAGCGCGAGCAGATCCGGCGGAACCATCTGCACGCCGTCCGAGCGGACGTAGCTCGGCAGCGGCAGCCTGCCCGCGAGCATCAGCCGCCGGAGCTCGTCCGGTGTGAATCCGGCCTCCGCTGCCAGCGCCTCCACCGTCGTGAACCAGCTCGAGACGTACGCGTCGTCGGCGGGCGTCATCTCGCGGCGACCACAGCCGTTGACCGCCTCGAAGCGGAGCTCGACCGCGGCAGCGAGGTCGGGATCCGGAGCGGCCATCGCCGCAACCTATCCCGCCGTTCCTTCGGCGGCCGCCGAAACGATCCGGCGCTACCTTCCGGGCATGGCGCGCGAGCTCGAAGGGGACGCGGACATCGCTGCAGTCGCCGCTCTCCTCGCCGACCCGGCGCGCGCACGCATGCTCCAGGCGCTCGACAACCGGGCGCTTCCGGCGGGCGTCCTCGCGGCCGAGGCAGGGATCGCAGCGTCGACCGCCAGCGGACATCTGAGCCGGCTCCTCGAGAGCCGCTTCGTCACCGTCGAGACACACGGACGCCACCGGTACTACCGCCTGGCGGACCCCGCGATCGCAGAGCTTCTGGAGACGCTCGCCCGTCTCGCGCCGACCCGGCCGATTCGCTCGCTGCGCGGCGGCACCCGCGCCGAGGCCCTGCGCCGCGCGCGCAGCTGCTACGACCACCTCGCCGGCAGGCTCGGAACCTCGCTGATGGCCGCGCTGCTGGAACGCGGATGGCTCGACGGCGGCGACGGCCTGTTCGACCTCGACGCGCACGGAAGCGACCGGCTGTGCGCGCGCGGCCGCGACGTCGACTACCGCCTCACCGAGCTCGGCAGGAGCGGCCTGCACGCCTTCGGGATCGAGGTCGACGCGCTGCCGGGCAAGCGCCGGCTGATCCGCTACTGCGTCGACTGGACCGAGCAGCGCCATCACCTGAGCGGCGGGCTCGGCGCCGCGCTGCTGGCGCAGATGGTCGCGCTGGACTGGCTGCGGCCGGGGCCGACCAACCGCGCGCTCGCCGTGACCGAGCGGGGACGCGAGGCCCTGGAGCGCGAGTTCGGGATCGTGGACGCCGGCCGCTAGCCGTTCCCCGGCGGCGGCTCGTCCGGGGACGAGCCGCCTCACCTGACCGCGTCGCGGGCGATCGCGGGAGCGACGGCGCGGCTCCGGGCCGGTAGCTCGACCGTGAACACCGAGCCTCCGCACTCGCCGGAGCGGACGTCGATCGTGCCTCCCATCCGCTCGACCAGGCCGCGGCAGATGTAGAGGCCGAGCCCCGTTCCGCCGACGCCGCGGCTGAGGGCGGGATCGAGGCGGACGAAGCGGTCGAAGATGCGCGACCGCTCGTGTGCGGGGATGCCGATGCCCTCGTCGCTCACCTCGATCGCGACGGCGCCGCGGAGGGCCCGGGCCGAGGCCGAGACGGTTCCACCGTCCGGCGAATACTTGAGCGCGTTCTCGACCAGGTTCGCGAGCACCTGGCGCAGGCGGAGCGGGTCGCACTGGAGCGGCTCGAGCGAGCTGTCGACGAAGGTCACGAGGGTGTGCCTTTCGTCCATGCGCTCTCGCGCGGCGTCGACCACCTCCCCGATCAGGCTCGCGAGGTCGCACCGAGCCGGCGCGATCCGAGGGGAGCCGCTCTCGAGCTCGCCGGTGATCAGCAGGTCGTCGACGATGCGCGCGAGGCGCTCCGACTCCTGAAGGCCCGTCTGCAGGAACTGGTCCCGCAGCCCGGCCTCGAGCGAGACGTCGCGGCGGAGGAGCGTCTGGAAGACGCCGTAGACCGCCGCGATCGGCGTTCGCAGCTCGTGGGAGGCCGTGGCGACGAAGTCGCTCCGCGTCCGTTCGAGCACCTGCGCCTCGGTGACGTCGCGGAGCACGTACACGTGACCGTCGTCGAACTCCGCCCGCGCCACCTGCACCCAGCGCTCGTCGCCCGCGAGCTCGAGCGGCAAGGTCAGCCGGCCGGCGTGCGCCCAGCCGCGGCCGCGAAGCGCATCCTCGGCTTCCCGCCAGCCGGAGAGAGCCCCGTCCCGGCCGCCGAGCAGCGACTCCGCGGACTCGTTCCAGTACCGGGGTCTGCCGAGACGGTCGACGAGCACGACGGCATCGGCGACGTAGTGAAGAGCGCGTGCGGCGTCGGCACGCCGCTCGGCCTCCTCGTGCAGGCGCGCGTTGTCGACGGCGACGGCCGCGCGACGCGCCAGATCCTGCGCGAGCTCGACGTCGGCCTGCGTGTACGGCCTCACGGTCTCGGCCGCGACGAGCGCGAGGGCACCGAGCGTGCGGCCCCGCGCGATCAGCGGCACCGTGATCGCCGAGCGCAGCTCGAGCTCGCGCACGATGCGCGCAAGCTCGTCGTCTCCCTTGACGGCTTCGACGAGCAGCTCTTCGGTGACGTACGGGATCAGCTCCGGCTCGCCGCTCCGCAGAACCTGCGGCACTCCGCTCGTCGCCTCTGGATCGCTGGGATAGCGCTTCGCAAGCTCCTCCACGTACCGCACCTTGGCGGGATCCTGGTGGGCCACCGCGAGTCGCTCGATCGAGCCGTCCTCCGCCAGCATGTCGATCGTGCACCAGTCGGCCAGCCGCGGCACGACGAGGTCGGCGAGCCGCCGGAGCGTCCGCTCGTAGTCGAGCGACGACGCCAGCAACTCGCTCGCCTCGGCGAGGAAGACGAGCCGCTCCCGCAACTCCCGCTCCACGCTTCGCAGGCGCACTCGTTCGAGCGCCTGTGCCGTCTGCGCGGCCAGAGCGTCCTCGAGGGCGCGGCGCTCCGCGTCGAAGTCCTGTTCCGTCGGAAAGCCGAGCGCCAGGCCTCCGATCGTGCGTCCCTCGAACACGAGCGGCAGGCAGGCGAGCGCGTGGGTCGACTCCGTCAGACCCGCGAGCGGCGGGAAGCGCCGGTCGCGCTCCGCCGTCGTCGACACGTAGACGGGCACGCTCGTGCGGACCGCCTCCGCCAGCGGTACCTGCTCGTCGACGCCGAAGCGTCCCCAGCGGACGAACCGATCCCCCGCGGCGTATCCGCGGTGTGCCGCGACCTCGATCGTCGTTCCGTCGTTCGAGAGGACACCGATCGCGCCGGCCCGAGCCTCGGCTGCGGACAGGCCCTCGGTCAGCACCGTCTCGAGGACGTCGTCCGGCGTCTCAGCACGCCCGAGCGCGTTCGCAACCGCCTCCAGCCGCCGCGTCTGCGCAGCCGCGCTCTCGGCGCGGGCACGCATCAGCCGCTCGCGGGCGACGAGCTGGCTCGTCCCGACGGCGACGACGACGAAGACCGCGACCGCGCCGCCGTCGGCGGCGTCGCCGATCGCGAATGTGTGCAGCGGCGGCGTGAAGAAGTAGGTGAACGGACCAAAGGAGGCCAGCGCCGCGAGCAGACCCGCGGCGACGCCGCCGGCCAGCGCCGCGAGCGAGATCGCGGCGACGTAGAGCAACGCCGGCAGCACCGGCGCGACGTCTGTGAAGGCGAGCAGCGTGACCAGGCCGGGCGCCCCGAGGGCAACCGCGAACGGAGCGAAGCGACGGAGGAGCGGGAACCGTCCGAGCCCGTCCGTCAGCTCGCTTGCGGCCGCCGGGTTCACCGCTCCGGCGAGTCGTCGCGCAGGCGCTCGCGGAGGATCGCCTCGATCTCGTCGGCCAGCGCCGTCGGGTTGAACGGCTTCGTGAGGAATCCCGCCGCGCCGAGGCGCTGCCCTCTGGCCCGAGAGACGTCGTCGGCGCGTGCCGTGATGAAGATGACCGGCAGGCTGCTCGTGCGCGGATCGGCGGCGAGCGCCTCGGCCACGGCCCAGCCGTCGATGCCCGGCATCATCACGTCGAGCAACAGGACGTCGGGCAGGTCCTGCTGGAGCAGCCGCAACGCCGTCTCGCCGTCCCCGGCTTCGACGACCTCGACACCGGACGCCTGCAGGTTGAAGCGGTAGATCATCCGCAGCGACGCGTCGTCGTCGACGAGCAGCACGCGGCGGACACGTGCCCGGTCGAGCGGCGGCGAGCCCTCGGAGGTCGAGCGCAGCGTGTTCCGGAGAACCCGCGGCCGAACCCGCTTCGAGCCTCTGGAGCCCTCCGCGACGAAGGTCGCACGCCGAGCGACGGCCGCCGAGCGGAGCAGGCGCGGCGGCGGTGTGACTGGCGATGGGTGACGGACGCTCATCGGCAACGGCCGGGGCCGCGAAGCCGAGTCTATTCCTCGGCAGCGGAAACGGAAGAGGCGGACCGAAGGCATAGTCGCGGCATGGCGATCGTCTTCGCACTCGGGTCGTCGCTCGTCTGGGGCTGCGCGGACTTCATGGGCGGCGTGTTCTCGCGGCGC
>JBOGZX010000218.1:0-3084 GCA_050697615.1 Gaiellaceae bacterium | reverse complement strand
GTGCAGACCTCGCCGTGCTGCCGGGCGTGGGCTCGGCCCGCGCGGCACTCGCGGGGCTGCGTCGGCGCGGCCACGACGACGCGCTGCGCGCGCGTGTCGCCGCCGGACGCCCGGTGCTCGGGATCTGCCTCGGCCTGCAACTCGCGCTCGACTGGAGTGACGAGGACGGCGGTGTGGAGGGGCTAGGGCTCGTGCCCGGGCGCTCCGAGCGGCTCGCGTCGGGGCGCGTGCCGCGGATGGGCTGGGCGGAGGTGGACGGGCGCGGCACGTTCTACTTCGCGCACTCCTACGCCGCCCGCACCCCGTGCGCGACCGCGTGGTCGGAGGGTGTCGTCGCGGAGGCGCGTGCCGGCTCTTTCATCGGCTGTCAGTTCCACCCGGAGAAGAGCGGGCCCGCGGGGGCGCGCTATCTCGCGGCTGTGCTCGAGGAGGCGACGTCCCGCTCCCTCGCCTGATCCCGTGCCTCGACATCGCCGGCGGCCGCGTCGTGAAGGGCGTCCGCTTCCAGAGCCTGCGCGACGTCGGCGACCCGGTGGCGCTGGGCGCCGCGTACTCGGACGCGGGTGCCGACGAGCTCGTGTTCCTCGACGTGACGGCGACGATCCAGGACCGCGGAACTCTGGTCGGGCTGGTGCGGCGCGTCGCGGACCGGTTGGCGATTCCGTTCACCGTCGGCGGCGGGATCCGCACCGTTGCGGACGCGGAGGAGCTGCTCGCCGCGGGGGCCGACAAGGTGTCGGTCAACTCAGCGGCGCTGGTACGTCCCGAGCTCGTCGCCGAGCTGGCCGAGGGGCTCGGCTCGCAGGCGGTCGTGGTGGCGATCGACTCAGAAGGCGGTCGCGTGAAGACGCGCGCTGCCACCGCCGAGACCGGCCGGACGGCCGTGGTGTGGGCCCGGGAGGCAGCGGAGCGAGGGGCCGGGGAGATCCTGCTCACCTCGATCGACGCCGACGGGACGCGCGCCGGCTACGACCTGGAGTTGACGCGGAGCGTCGCGGATGCGGTGCCGGTCCCGGTGATCGCCTCGGGCGGCGCCGGTGGCGCGCGGCACGTCGCCGATGCGCTTCAGGTCGCGCAGGCTGCGCTGCTCGCGTCGATCCTGCACGAGGACCCGACGAGGCTCAGCTCGTTGCGCGAGGAGCTGCGCGGGCTCGGAGTGACGGTGCGCGATGCAGGGTGAGCTCAGACCGGCGGTCGTGCAGGACGCGGCGAGCGGCCGCGTGCTGATGCTCGCGTGGATGGACGAGGAGGCCGAGCGCCTCACGCGCGAGAGCGGCGAGGCGTGGTTCTGGAGCCGCTCCCGCGAGCGGCTGTGGCGCAAGGGGGAGACCTCCGGCAACACGCTGGCGGTCGTGGAGCTGCGGGACGACTGCGACGGCGACGCGCTGCTGCTGCGCGTCACGCCCGCCGGGCCCACCTGTCACACAGGCAGCGTCTCATGCTTCGCACCCGCGCTCTGGCGCACGATCTGCGAACGGGCCGCCGACCGCCCCGCAGGCTCGTACACCGCCGGCCTCCTCGACGCGGGCCTGGGCGCGTGCGCGCGCAAGGTGGGCGAGGAGGCGGTGGAGGTCGCCGTCGCCGCGCTCGACGAGAGCGACGAGCGGGTCGTCGAGGAGGCGGCCGACCTCGTGTACCACCTCTACGTGCTGCTCGCTGCGCGCGGCCTCGACATCGCGCAGGTCGAGGAGGCTCTGTCACGGCGCGCGTCGTAGTCGGAATCCTTGGGCCCGAGTCTGACTCGAGTCTGACTCCGGTCAGACAGGAGTCAGACCATCCAGGGTGCGCCAGGGCGTCCGGCCAGAGCGGGGGCCGGGGTCCGGAAACGTCCATCGCGGCGCCTCCGCAGATCCCGCACCACGACAGGCGTCGCGCACTTCTGTGACACTTTCGTTTCCAAGTCGTGGGTCAGACTCCAGTCTGACTCCAGTCTGACCACGAAGCCGGCACGGCTCGCGGCCAGGAGGCAGTCTTTGGCGATGCAGGCTCGCGCGCTCGACGGGATCGCCGTCGTCGACCTCTCCCGCGTCCTGGCGGGGCCGCTCGTCGCGATGACGCTCGGCGACCTGGGCGCCGACGTGATCAAGGTCGAGTCGCCCGCGGGCGACGATACGCGGCGCTGGCTTCCGCCCGCCGACGCGCAGGGCCGCTCCGCCTACCACCACACGGCGAACCGCAACAAGCGCTCGATCACGCTCGACCTGAAGACGGCGCCCGACCTCGAGCTTGCGCGCCGCCTCTGCGGGCGCGCCGACGTCGTCGTGTCGAACTTCAAGCCCGGCACCCTCGAGCGCTTCGGGCTCGACCACGAGACGGTCGCCGCCGCGAATCCCGGCGTCGTCCACTGCGAGATCAGCGGCTTCGGCGCGCGAGGTGGGCGGGACCTGCCCGGCTACGACCCGCTTGTCCAGGCCGTCGGCGGGCTGATGAGCGTCACCGGACCGCCCGGCGTCCCGTCCAAGGTCGGGGTGGCGGTCGTCGACGTCGTCACGGCGCTCTACGCCACGGTCGGCGTGCTGGCGGCGCTCTACCGGCGGCGCGACACGGGCCGCGGGCAGCGCGTGACAGCGAACCTCCTGCACGCGAGCCTCGCGCTGCTCGCCAACCAGTCGACCGGCTGGCTCGCGAGCGGAGAGGTGCCTCGCGCGCTCGGGAACGTCCATCCGAGCATCGAGCCGTTCGCCACCTTCCGCGCGGGCGACGGCGAGCTGATGATCAGCGCCGGCAACGACCAGCAGTTTGCGCGGCTCGCGGAGGCGATCGGCGCGCCCGGGCTTGCCGAAGATCCGCGCTTCCGGCACAACGGCGACCGGGTCTCGAACCGGGACGGGCTCCGCGAGCTGCTCGAGGAACGGCTCGCGACGCGGACGCGCGGTGAGTGGCGCGACGTGCTGCTTGCGGCGGGCGTCCCCGCCGGCCCGGTGCAGACGATCGACGAGGCATTCTCGCTCTCCGACGCGCTCGGCCTGGACGCCGTCGACGAGACCGACGGTGTCCGCACCGTCGGCTTCCCCGTCGAGCTCTCGGAGACTCCGGCGGCGACGCGCCGCAGGCCGCCGGAGCTCGGCGAGCACGGCGCGGAGA
>JBOGZX010000217.1:0-2980 GCA_050697615.1 Gaiellaceae bacterium | reverse complement strand
GACGCGATCGTCGATCTCGTCTCGTCGGGCAACACGCTGCGCACGAACGGGCTGCGGTCGCTCGGCGTGCTGCTGGAGTCGCAGGCCGTGCTCGTCGCGCGCGACGAGGCGACGGCGGCGCCCTTCGCGGCGATGTTGAGGTCGGTCGTCGAAGCGCGGCGCCACCGCTACGTGATGTTGAACGCCCCCGAGTCGGCGCTGCCGGCGATCGCGGAGCTGGTGCGACCGCGGGTGCCCAGCGTGCTGCCGCTCGCGGCGCCCGGCATGGTGGCCGTGCACGCGCTCGTCGAGGCGGCCGAGGTCTGGCGCCTGCTGCCTTCGCTGGAAGCGGCCGGAGCCTCGTCGATCCTGATCGTCCCGGTCGAGCGGATGGCAGCGTGAGAGGCCCTCTGTCAACCCCTCGCCCACGCGGGTTCCTCGGCCAGGAACGCGCGTGACCATCGTCTCCGAGGTCCGGGAGCGCGGCTTCGAGGCGGTGCGCGAGTGGGCGGTCGAGCTCGACGGAGTCGAGCCCGCGCGGGCCGTCGCGGACGAAGCGAACCTGCCGCGTCAGGCGATCCTCGAGCTCGCGGACCGCGTCCGGCGCTGGCACGCGGCGCAGCGTCCGGCCGACATCGTCCTCGAGGTCGAGCCGGGCGTGACGCTGGAACGGCGGTGGGTCCCACTCGACACGGTCGGCGTCTACGTACCGCGCAACCTCGTCTCGACGCTGGTCATGTGCGTCGTGCCGGCGCAGGTCGCGGGCGTGCGGCGGATCGTCGTCTGCACGCCGCCGGCCGGCGGCGGCCTCGTCGCCGCCGCGGCCGCGCTGCTCGGAGTCGGCGACGTGTGGGCGCTCGGAGGCCCGCAGGCGATCGGCTTCCTGGCCTACGTGGAGCGGGTCGACAAGATCGTGGGGCCGGGGAACGCGTACGTGAACGACGCGAAGCTCGAGGTCTCACGCGACGTCGCAATCGACCTGCCGGGAGGGCCGTCGGAGGTCGTCGTGCTCGGAGGCGGCGACTCGCCGCTCGTCGAGCTCGAGCTCGCCGCGCAGCGCGAGCACGGTCACGAGGCGGTGTGCACCACGGTCGAGACGCTCGCGCAGGCGGAGGAGATCGCGCCGGAGCACCTCGTGCTGCTCGGCGAAGCGGCGTCGTGCGCCCCCAGCGTCCGCAACGCGGGCTCGGTGTTCGTCGGCCCCTGGTCGGCGGTGCCGGCGGGCGACTACGCCACGGGCGCGAACCACGTGCTGCCGACGAACCGCTGGGCACGCTCGGTCGGCGGGCTCGGGTTGGAGACGTTCATGAAGCCGCTCACGGTGCAGACGCTCACGGAGGACGGACTGGCGCGGCTGCGTCCGACCGTGGAGGCGCTCGCAGCCGCGGAGGGCATGCCGGCGCACGCCGAGGCGGTGAGACGGTGAGGGCGCTCGCGCCGGAGTACAGGGCCTATGCGTGGGCGATGCCGACCGACGAGGTTGCGTCCCTCGCCGGGATCGACCCGTGGCAGGTGCTGCGCTTCGACCAGAACACGCCGTCGCTGCCGCTCCCGTCGACCCGCCCGGGCACGATCGCCGGGGCGCTCGCGCGCGTCAGCGGCTATCCGGCGGGCGGCTACCGCGAGCTGAAGGGGGCGATCGCCGCGCACGCGGGCGTGGAGCTCGAGAACGTGGTTCTCGGCGCCGGCGCCGACGATCTGATCCTGCTCTGCGCGCGCGCCTACGCCGGTCCCGGCGACACGGTCGCGATCCCCGAGCCGCCGACGTACGCGCTCTTCCGCATCGCCGCCCAGCTCGCAGGAGCGCTTGTAACAGACTGTTACTTGCCCGGTTCGGCGGTGACGTTCGCGTGCCGGCCGAACAACCCGACCGGCGCGCTCGGGCCGCTGCCCGACGCGCGGCCGCTCGTCGTCGACGAGGCGTACTTCGAGTACGCCGGCGAGACCGCGCTGCCGCTGCTCGACGACGGCGTCGTCGTGCTGCGGACGTTCTCGAAGGCGTTCGCGCTCGCCGGCGCCCGAGTCGGCTACGCGCTCGCGGCGGCCGACGTCGCCCTCGAGCTGAACGCGCGGCAGGCGCCGGCGCCGATCTCGACCGTCTCCGCGGAGCTCGCGCTCGCCGCGCTCGCGGATCCGCCCGACGTGACGCCGCTGCTCGAGGAGCGCGCACGGCTCGCCTCGTCGCTGCGCGCGCTCGGGCTCGAGCCGCTCGAGTCGCACGCGAACTTCCTCTACGTCCCGGTCGAGGACGGCGAGCTGCTCGGCGACGCGTTGCTGCGGCAGGGGATCGTCGTGCGCTCGTATCCCGACGCGATCCGTGTCTCGGTGCTCGACGCCTTCGACGACGACGCGCTCGTCGAGGCGCTCGCGCGGATCCTCGACCGGCCGCCGCCGGTGGCACCGTCCGGCCGGCGGCGGGCGAGGGTGCTTCGCGCCACGGCCGAGACCCGGCTCGCGGTGCGGCTGGCGCTCGACGGCGCGAGCCGCGTGCGCGTCGCAACCGGCGCCGGGATCTACGACCACTTCCTCGAGCAGCTCGGCTTCCACGCAGGTTTCGACCTGCTGCTCGAGGGAGCCGGCGACCTCGAGACAGGCGACCACCATACCGCCGAGGATGCCGCGCTCGCGCTGGGAGAAGCGCTCGACTCCGCGCTCGGCGACCGGCGCGGGATCGCCCGCTACGGCGACGCGGTCGTACCGATGGACGACGCGCTCGCGCATGCGGCCGTCGACCTGGGCGGCCGTGCGCACGCCGAGCTGAGGGTCGCGCTCGACCCCGGAATGGCGGTGCACATGCTCGGGAGCCTCGCGCAGGCCTCGCGCGCCTCGATTCACGTGGAGGCGACGGGCCGCGATCCCCACCACGTCGCCGAGGCGTCGTTCAAGGCGGTCGGCCGGGCATTGCGAGCTGCGGTGCGCGCCGAGGGCGCCGGGCTGCCGTCGACGAAGGGGCTGCTGTGAAGGTTGCGATCTGCGAGTACGGCGCCGGCAACGTCCGCTC
>JBOGZX010000216.1:0-2743 GCA_050697615.1 Gaiellaceae bacterium | reverse complement strand
GCTCCAGCCCCGGCAAAGCCGGGGCCTCCGCTCCCGTGAGCTCCATCGAGCCTACGCTCATGCCCGCTCCAGCCCCGGCAAAGCCGGGGCCTCCGCTCCCGTGAGCTCCGTCGAGCCTACGCTCATGCGAATGCCAGACGGTGGGTGGCGCGGTGCTCGATCCGCCCCGGTTCGTGGGTCGCCACGACCCAGGTGCGCGGCTCGTCGAAGGTGGCGTCGAGCAGCTCCGCGCCCTGGGCGTCGAGCGCGTTGTACGGCTCGTCGAGCACGAGCAGCGCGGGCGAGTGCAGCAGCACCCGGCACAGCCCGAGGCGCTGCTGCATGCCGCGGGAGAAGCTCGACACCCGCTCGTGACGGACCTGCCACAGGCCGAAGCGCTCGAGCAGCATCCCGACCCGCTCGCCCCGCTCTGGCAGCCGGTACAGGCGCCCGAAGAGCGTGAGGTTCTCGAGCGGCGTCAGCTCGCGATAGACGAGCGGATCGTGGCCGAGGTAGCCGATCGTCTGTCGCTCGGGCAGCGTCAGCTCGCCGCCGCTCGGAGCGGCGAGGCCGGCGAGCACGCGCAGCAGCGTCGTCTTACCCGACCCGTTCGGGCCGGTGACGAGCAGGAAGCCGCCCTCCGGCACGTCGAGCGCGACGTCGCGAAAGACGCGACGATCGCCGTAGCGCTTCGCGAGGCCGACGGCGCGGATCACGAGCGGTAGACCTCCGCCGCCGCACGATGGAACCCATCGGGCTGCCCGCACGCTGCGAACGTGTCCGCGTCCTCCTCCAGCTCGCCGATCCAGCGCCAGCCCTTGCGCGCAGCGGATCGCTCTGCCGCCTCGAGCCGCTCGACGAGCTGCGGCAGCGACTCGTGCCACTCCGTCTCGAGCGCCTCGAAGACGCCGAAGTGTCGCGCCACGCCCCGGATCGCGAGCAGCATCGCCGCCAGGATCGTCCCCGCGAAGAGCGAAGCGACCCCGGCGGCGCCGTCGCCCGAGAGATACAGGCGAGTGGAGCCCGCCTCGCGCGGCGGCGGTCCCACGATGCCGCCGTCGACGAAGCGCGGGTGCACGTCCGCAATCTCGCGGGCGCGGGCCGGCGAGATCGCGTTCGCGTCGACGTAGACGCCGCCGGAGCCGCGCGCCGAGCGCGCGACGTCCAGTGCGGCGTGCGGCGGGCAGAGCGACACGATCAACTCCGCCTCGGCCGCGAGCGCACCGGCAGTACCGGCATCGCGGAAGCGTACGACCCGCGCACGCGTCGCATCGCTGCGGCCCTCGGAGGCCCAGAGCACCTCGTGGCCGGCCGAGCAGAGGACGTCGCCGACCGCCGAGCCCATCTCGCCCGGGGGCAGCAACCCGACGATCACAGGACGTCGGCGAGCACGAAGGCGCAGAACGCCACCGAGATCACGCCGTTCATCGTGAAGAACGCCGCGTCGAGCCGCTCGAGGGAGCCCGGCCGCACCAGGGAGTGCTCGTAGCCGAGCAGCACCGCCACGATCGCCACGCCAAGCCAGTAGAAGGCGCCGACGCTCAGCCCGAGGCCGACCGCAGCCAGCAGCGCGACCGTCGCCACGTGCAGCGCGCGGGCGCCGGCGAAGGCCCCGCGCTCGCCGAAACGCGTCGCCCACGAATGCAGGCCCTGGGCACGGTCGATCTCGACGTCGAACAGCGCGTAGAAGAGGTCGAAACCGGCGACCCACGCGGCGACGGCCGCGCCGAGCGCCCACGCCTGCCACGGCAGGTGCCCGGTGATCGCCACCCAGGCCCCGACCGGCGCGAGACCGTCGACGGCGCCCAGCCAGAGGTGACAGAGCCAGGTCACGCGCTTCAGGTACGGGTACACGACGAAGGCGGCCACCGGGATCGGCGACAGCGGGCGGACGAGCGGGTCGAGCTGCCAGACCGCCACCAGGTAGACCGCCGTGGACGCGAGGCAGAAGGCGAGCACGCCGCTGCGCGTCACCGCCCCGGACGGCAGCTCACGCGACGCCGTCCGCGGGTTGGCGGCGTCGATGCCGGCGTCGATCAGCCGGTTCAGCGCCATCGCCAGCGACCGTGCCCCGACCATCGCGATCGTGATCCAGAGCAGGTCGTGGCCGGACGGAACGCCGTGAACGGCCAGGAACGCACCCACGTAGGCGAACGGCAGCGCGAAGATCGTGTGCTCGAACTTGACCAGCCGGTAGTAGAGGACGGCGACGGTCACGTCTGGGTGTGGGCGGTCGGCCGGTCGGACAGCAGGGCGACAGCGTGCCCGATCGCCGGCCGCAGCAGGGCGTACCCGTCGCGGCAGCCTCCCGTCGAGCCCGGCAGGTTCACGACCAGCGCCCCGCCGATCGTGCCCGCCACGCCGCGCGAGAGCAGCCCGTGCGGGGTCTTCGCGATCGAGTCCGTCCGGAGCGCCTCGGCGATTCCGGGAGCCTCCCGCTGCAGCACCGAACGGGTCGCCTCGGGCGTCACGTCCCGCGGTGCGAGCCCCGTGCCCCCCGTCGTCAGCACGAGCGACGCACCGGCGGCGAGCTCCTCGATCGCCGTCGCGATCTCCGCGGCCTCGTCGGGCACGGTCCGCCGCACGACCTCGTGGCCGTCGGCCCGCAGGAGCTCCTCGAGCAGGTCGCCGCTCGAGTCGGCGGCCTCCCCTCGGGACGCCCGGTCGGACACGGTCAGGACGGCCGCATTCACTCCTTCACCTTCGAGACGAGCTCGACGGCGAACGTCATCGTCCTGTCGACGGCTTTCGCCATGTCGTAGAC
>JBOGZX010000215.1:0-2733 GCA_050697615.1 Gaiellaceae bacterium | reverse complement strand
GTACATGTCGCTCGTGCGCTCGCTCGCGCGGCGGTACAGCTACCGCGGCGAGCAGCTGGACGACCTCGTGCAGATCGGCTCGATCGGGTTGATCAAAGCGATCGACCGCTTTGACATCAATCGCGGCGTCGAGCTGACGACGTATGCGACGCCGACCATCATCGGCGAGATCAAGCGACACTTCCGCGACCGCGGCTGGGCCGTTCGCGTGCCGCGCGGCCTCCAAGAGCTGAACGTGCGGCTCTCGAAGCTGATCGAGCAGCTGACCGTCCAACTCGGCCGCTCGCCGACGATCCCGGAGCTGGCGAAGGCGGCCGGGGTCGAGGAGGAGTCGGTGCTCGAAGCGCTCGAATCGGGGCGCGCGTACTCGTCGCTGTCGCTCTCGACGGGCGGCGGTACGGAGGACGGCGAGGAGCTCGATCCGCTCGAGTCGCTCGGAGAGGTGGAGCACCAGTACGAGGTGTCGGAGGATCGTGCGGTGCTCGCGCCGGGCTTCAAGGTGCTCGACGACCGCGAGCGCACGATCCTGCACCTGCGCTTCTTCGAGGGGCTCACGCAGTCGCAGATCGCCCAGCAGGTCGGCATCTCGCAGATGCACGTGTCGCGCCTGATCCGGCGGGCGCTCGAGAAGATCCGCGAGGAGATCGCGGCGGACGAGCTCGCCGACCCGAACCGCGTCGGCTGAAGTCCAACCCGACGCGTGCCCCCGTACCTCGTTCGGGGGATGTTGCCGTCCCGTTTCGCCTGCGATGAACGGGTATGGCGCCGGAACCGGACCGGCGTGCGGCGGCCGCCGCCGAGGAACGGCTCGATGCGCTCATCGGGACGTTGCCGCTCGTCGTCTACACGGCGCCGCTCGATGCCGACCCCCACCCGCGTTACATCAGCCCGAAGGTCGAGCAGCTCCTCGGCGTCCCGCCGGCCGAGTTCACGCTCCTCGAGCTGCGGGAGCGGATCCATCCGGACGATCGGGAGCGCGCGATCGAGGCGTCCGACCACGCGGACTCGCTGCGCGAGCCGCTGACGATCTCCTACCGCGTGATCCGCGACGACGGCACCGAGGTGTGGGTCGAGGACAACTCGGGCATCGTCGAGATCGACGGCGAGGAGGTCGCGCACGGATACCTGCTCGACGTGACGGAGCGGAAGCGGACGGAGCAGGCGCTCGAACGGGACGCGACCGTCCGGCGCCGGGTCGCCGACATCGGCCGTGCGGCACTGCAGGGCGCGACGCATCCGGAGATCGTTCGGATGTCGCTCGACGTGCTCCGCGACGGCGTCAGCTCCGACGTCGGCTCGTTCCTGCAGATGGTCGACGGCGAGCTGGTCGTCACCCAGGCGTTCGGCTGGGAGGCGACAGGCGCCGTCGCGCGCGCCGGGAGCCCGGCGGCCAACGCTTTCGAATCCCTCTGCACCTACGTCGGCGAGACCGACGCGGCGAACCCCGAGTCGCTGCTCGCGACGCACGGGTTGAGCGGCACGATCGCCGTGCCCGTCGTCGCCGAGGACAGCCTCTGCTTCGGCGTCATCTCCATCCACGTCAGGCACGGGGAGGGCTTCTCGGACGAAGACGTCAGCCTCGTCGAGCAGACGGCGCATCTGATCGCCGCCGCGATGGCGCGCGAGCGGCTCGAGGACCGGCTTCGCCTCGCGCAGCGGCTCGAGGTCGTCGGTCAGCTCTCGGCGGGAGTGGCGCACGACTTCAACAACCTCCTGACGGCGATCTCGGGCTACAACGAGCTTGCGCTGGACCACGTCGACGGGGTGGGCTGCGAGTATCTGAAGCAGGTCGGCCACGCTGCCGACCGCGCGCGCAACCTCACCTCGCAGCTGCTCGCGTTCAGTCGCAGGCAGGTGCTGCGCCCCACCGCGATCCACGTCTCCGACCTCGTCACGTCGGTGCTGCCGATGCTGCGGCCGCTGCTCGGCGAGAGCATTCGCATCGAGACCTCGTTCGAGGACGCGGTCGTCCTCACGCTCTTCGTGCCGCTCACCGAGCCGCACAGCGGGGCGGAGGCCGGATCCGCGGCGCACGAGCCGCCGCGAACCGGCAGCGTGCTCGTCGTCGAGGACGAGGAGGCGGTGCGCGTGCTGCTCACCCAGCAGTTGACGTCGCTCGGCCACCGCGTCGCCGCTGTCGACGACGCGCCGTCGGCGCTCGACGCTCTCGACGGCGACCGGTTCGACCTCGTGCTCAGTGACGTGGGACTGCCGGGAATGGGCGGTGCCGACCTGGTCGACGCGATCGCCGCACGGCACGCGGACGTGCGCGTGCTCCTGATGTCCGGCTATGCCGGCGAGGCGCTCGACTCACGCCGGCATGTCCGGCTGCTGCACAAGCCGTTCGGGCTCGACGAGCTTTCCGCCGAGGTCGCCCGGGCGCTCGCCGCGTAGGGCTTCTCGGACACCTCCCTCCGTACACTGTCGCCGTGGCGATGACGACGAACGACCTGCGCGAGGCGTTCCTCGCGTTCTTCGAGGAGCGCGGCCATTTGCGCTGCCCCTCGTACTCGCTGATTCCGCGCGCCGACGACTACTCGACGCTGCTGACCTCGGCCGGGATGCAGCCGCAGATGCCGTTCTTCCTCGGCCGCGAGACGCCGCCGGCGCCACTGACGACGACGGCGCAGAAGGTCTTCCGGACGGTCGACATCGACGAGGTCGGCCGCGACACCTACCACCTGACGTTCTTCGAGATGCTGGGCAACTTCTCGTTTGGCCGGTACTTCAAGC
>JBOGZX010000214.1:0-2042 GCA_050697615.1 Gaiellaceae bacterium | reverse complement strand
TCGCGCCGCCTGGCCGGCGTCGATCACGAGTCCGGCCAGGTTCGGCAGGTGGAGCTTTCGGGCCGAGGCTCCCGCGAGCGCGAAGTGCGTCTCGGGATGCGCAGCCGCAGCGACGCCGATCGACGCGGCCGCGGGGGACTGCGCCGACACGACGACGAGAGCGTGTCCCGCCACGGCTGCAAGGGTGCCGTACTCGATCCGCGCCCCGGCAACCTGTAGGTGCAGAGGCCCGACGACGAGCACGCGGAGACCGTCCGCGGGTGCGCGTGCCGCAGGCACGGTCGCCGTCACGGCGTGACGGGTCGCTCCGCATCCCGCGAGGCAGGCCGACGCGGCGGCGAGCAACAGGGCCGTAGAGCTCCGCATGCCCGCAGGAAAACAGAACGGGGCGGGCCGCGCGCCGCCGGCTGCGGCCCGCCCCGTCGCACGAGGATTCCGGCGTCCTACTTGACGGTCGTCGGGATGCCCTTGATCTTGCCGGCCCTGAGCAGCTCGAGCTGCTTCGCGACCGCCTTCCTGATGCCGCCCGGCACCTTGGGGCTCCACTCGCCGTAGCCGATGCCGCTGGCCTGGGCGCCGAAGACGACGTTCGTGCCGCTCTTCAGCTTGCCCGCCCTGGCGGCCCGGATCGCCTTGTCGACGGCCACGTCGACCTTCTTCAGGGCGCTCGTCATCACCCAGGGGCCGAGGTATCCCTGGTCGACGTCGACGCCGACCCCGAGGACCCCCTTCTCGTGGGCCGCGTCGAGCACGCCGAGGCCGCACCGGCCCGCGACCTGGAACTCGACCACGGAGCCCTGGGCGATCTGGTCGAGCGCCTTCTTCCTGCACTGCGGCTGCCGGACGAAGTCCTGGGACTAGTCGTTCAGCGTCTTGATCCCCGGATCGGCCTTCTTGGCGCCGAACTGGAAGCCGGCGATGTACTGGTCGACCGGCGGTATCGCGAGGCCGCCGACCGAGCCGACCGCCTTCCCGCCGTGGGACTTCGCCCACAGGCCGGCCGCGTACCCGACGAGGTAGCCGGCCTGCTGCTCGCGGAAGAGGATGCCCACGACGTTCCCCGGCCTGTGCTTCAGCTCCGTCACGTCGACGTCGACGATCGCGAACCGGTGGTGGTGAAACTCGCTTGCGACGGCGTCGACGGCGTCCGCAAGCTGCAAGCCGACTCCGATCGTGATGCCGGCACCGCTCCGGACGCACGTGCGAAGACCTCGGACGCCGTCGGACGGCGACTCTGACCGGATCACGCGACCTGTGACGCCGGCCCGCTCGGCCTTCAGCAGACCCAGGTCTGCGAGACGGTCGAACGACGCGTCGCTCCCGGCTCCGGCTCCGGCAGCGGTGACGAGGCACGCACTGAACCTCGCCGTTCGGGGGGAGGCGGAGGCCGGTGCGAGCGGCACCGTCGCCGCCGCGAGCAACGCGGCCGCGAGCCGCCACCCGTTCAGGCGACGCCCACTTCGACGGCGTGGTAGCCGCGGATCACGAAGGCGGGGATGCGGCGGGGGTCGGCCGCGAGCTCGAGGCCCGGAGCGCGCCGGACGAGCGTGCGCAGGCTGGCCTCGAGCTCGATGCGCGCGAGGGGCGCGCCGATGCAGACGTGGATGCCGCCCCCGAAGCCGATGTGCTCGGCGGCGTTCTCGCGCCCGACATCGAGTCGTGCGGGCTCGTCGAAGACGCGTGGGTCGCGGTTCGCGGCGCCGAAGAGCATGGCGACCACCTCGCCGCGGGGGACGGCCGTTCCGGCGACGTCGACCCCGTCGGCGAGCACCCAGCGCTCGAACAGCTGGAGCGGTGGATCCCAGCGGAGCAGCTCCTCGACCGCGGCCGCGGCCGGGACCTCGCCGTCGACGAGGCGGCGCCACTCGTCGCGGTGCCGGAGCAACCCGGTGACGCCGTTTCCGAGCGTGTTGACGGTCGCTTCGTGCCCGGCGTTCAGCAGAACCACGACCGTCGAGACGATCTCGTCGTCGGAGAGCTTCGTCCCGTCGACGCGCGCCTCGGCGAGCGCGGTGACGAGGTCGTCGCGCGGGGTCCGGCGG
>JBOGZX010000213.1:0-6683 GCA_050697615.1 Gaiellaceae bacterium | reverse complement strand
TGATCGAGCCGATCCGGTACTGCGTCTCGGCCGTCGCCTCGCGGCTCTCGTCGTAGTCGGCGACGCCGGCGGCGCCCGACCAGGCGATCTCGCCGTTCCGCACCACGGCGGCCGCGACCGACGGCAGCCGGTCGGCCTGGCGCTCGGCCAGCAGCCGGCCGAGCGCCTCAGGCGTGGACATGTTCCCCCAGCGCCGCCGGAACCAGCTCGAGCGCACGGTCCACGTCGTCGTCGTCGACATCGAGGTGGGTGACCGCGCGCAGCACGCCGGGCTTCATCGTCCGCGACAGCAGCACGCCCACGTCGCGCATGCGCCCGAGCGCGTCGTACTCCTCGAGGCCGGCCGCGCCGACGTCCACCTGCACGAAGTTCGTCTCGACCAGCTCGAGGTCGACCGGCAGCCCCGCCGCCGCCCAGCCTTCCGCGAGCCGGCGCGCGCGCGCGTGGTCGTCGGCGAGCCGCTCGACGTTCTGGTCGAGCGCATACAGTCCCGCCGCGGCCACGATTCCCGCCTGCCGCATCGCACCGCCGAAGCGGTGCTTCTCCATCCGCGCGCGGTGCATCAGCTCCTCGGAGCCGGCGATCGCGGCGCCGAGCGGGCAACCGAGTCCCTTCGACAGGCAGAGGGTGACCGTGTCGAACGGGCCGCCGAGCTCGGCGGCCGATACCCCGGACGCGACGGCGGCGTTGATCAGCCGGGCTCCGTCCAGGTGCAGCCGCACGCCCAGCTCGCGCGCGGTCGCGACCACCTGGTGCAGCTCGTCGAGCGGCCAGACGGCGCCGCCGGCGGTGTTGTGCGTGTTCTCGAGCGCCAGCACCGACGTGCGCGGGGTGTGGAACGTGCCGTCGGCGTGCATCGTCGCCCGAAGCTGTTCCGGGGTCAGCCGGCCGCGGTATCCGCGCAGCCCGCGCGTCTGCAAACCGGAGTGGACCGCGGCGCCGCCGAGCTCGGAGACCATGATGTGCGCGGTCTCCTCGACAACGAGCTCCGTGCCGCGCTAGCCGAGCACGGCGAGCGCGATCTGGTTGCCCATCGTCGCGGTCGGCAGGTACACGGCCTCGGGCTGTCCGAGCAGCTCCGCGGTGCGCCGCTCCAGCTCGAGCACCGTCGGATCCTCGCGCTCCTGCTCGTCTCCGACCTCGGCGCGCGCCATCGCGTCGCGCATCGCCTGCGACGGCCTCGTCTGGGTGTCCGATCTCAGGTCGATCATCCAGACGCCAGCCTAACGAGCCACCCGCTCGGTCGACGATAATGCGCAGACCCGAGCCGATGGCGCACGACCCTTACACGTTGCCGCAGGACTTGCCGGTTCCGTCCGACGACGGCGCGGCCGACCACCTGACCGGCGCCGGTGTTCCGTCGCTCGTGCTCGACTCGTCGCAAGGTCCTGTCGATCTCGCCGAGCTGTGCACCGAGATCGGCGTCGTCTACGTGTACCCACGCACCGGCAAGCCGGGCGTCGACTCGCTCCCCGGCTGGGACGCATATCCGGGCGCCCGGGGCTGCACCCCGCAGTCGTGCGCGTTCCGAGACCACGCGGCCGAGCTTGGCGAGGTCGGCGCGGTCCTCGCGGGACTTTCGTCCCAGACACTCGCTGACCAGGTCGAGTTCGCCGAGCGCAACCACGTGCCCTATCCGGTGGTCGCCGACCCGGAGCTGCGGGCGCGGGACGCGCTCGGCCTCCCGACGTTCGAGATCGCGGGACACGAGCTGTATCGCCGACTCGCCTTCGTCGCGCGGCGCGGATCGATCGTCAAGGTGTTCTACCCGGTCTTTCCGCCCGACCGGAACGCCGGAGATGTCCTCGATTACCTGCGGGCTACCTTGTCCTGATGGATCTCGACCGCGTCTCGGAGGCGCTGGCGGACGAGCCGGCGTACCGGGCGCGCCAGGTGTGGGAGTGGACTGCGCGCGGCGCGTCGTCGTACGGCGAGATGACGAACCTGCCGGCCGCCTCGCGCGCGTTGCTTACCGACGAGGTTCCGTTCTCGACGCTCGAGCTCGTACACGAGGCGGCGGCGGCGGACGGAACCGTGAAGGCGCTCTTCCACACTCGCGAGGGTCACCCGCTCGAGGCGGTGCTGATGCGCTTCCGCGACGGGCGCCGCTCGGTGTGCGTGTCGTCGCAGTCCGGCTGCCCGCTCACGTGCACGTTCTGCGCAACGGGGCAGATGCGATTCCGCCGCAACCTCACGCCGTGGGAGATCCTCGACCAGGCGCTACACTTCCGCCGGCTGGAGCCGGTCGACAACGTCGTCTTCATGGGCATGGGCGAGCCGATGCTCAATCTCGACGCGGTGCTCGCGGCGGCCCGGCGACTCCCGGACCTCGGCGTGACGCCGCGGCGCACCACGATCTCTACCGTCGGCTGGCTGCCGGGGCTGACGCGGTTCGTCGACGAGGTCGACGAGCCGATCAGGCTCGCCCTCTCGCTGCACGCGGCCGCGGACGCGCTGCGCAGCGAGCTCATGCCGGTCAACGACCGTTACCCCCTGGAGGACGTTCTTTCGGAATGCCTGCGGTACTTCGCTCTGCGCGGGCGGAGGGTGTTCGTTGAGTACGTGATGCTCGACGGCGTCAACGACAGGCCCGCCCACGCACGCGAGCTGGCGGCGTTGCTCGACCCGAGGATCTTCAAGGTGAACCTGATCCCGTACAACCCGACCGGGTCGGGTTACGAGGGGTCATCTCGCGACTCCATCGCCCGCTTCAAGGACGAGTTGCACCACGCCGGGTTCTCGCCGACGGTGCGCCTGACGCGCGGCCGAGACATCGCGGCGGCGTGCGGGCAGCTGGCCGCGACGGCCTGAGGTCACCGGTCTCGCGGAGGGTCGAGACCGTATCGTCGTGACACGCGCGACTCGCGATCTCAGCCGCGCGCTCGGCGTCTTCGAGGACCTCTATGAGCCTGGTTCCCCGGAGCGGCCGCGCTCCGGCGAACGCGCGTGAGCCGGCTCGCTTGTCCGAGATGGACCGGTGCGCGTCGCCTCGCAAACGCCGGCCTGATCGAGCCGGTGCGACTTTCGTCTCACTCTCGTGACGAACTCGTGGGTCAGACTCCAGTCTGACTCCAGTCAGACTCCAGTCAGACCCGATCGGCGAGCGATTCGCCGGGTCCGCGCGCCGGCCGCGCCACCACCGAGCTCGGAGTACGTGCACGGCTACCCTCGCAGCCGATGGCGCTGGGACTCGAAGAGCCGGTGACCTCGATCCAACACGGGAGCGGGAGCGCACGGAAGGGCATGATCGTGAGCGTCCTCGCGCTCGCGGCGATCGTCGGGCTCTCGACGCTCCTGCACTGGCTCGCCGGGCGCCGCCTGCACGGACTGTGGATCGTGCCGGACGAGGCGATCTACGCTGCCCGCGCCGTCACCGTCTGGCACCACGGCCCGTTGCCGCTCCTGCACGGACAGGGCGCCGGCTACGGGCTCCTCTACCCGGTCGTCGCCGGCGTGCCGCTCTCGCTCGGCTCGACCGCGACGGGCTACGCGGCGCTGAAGGTGTTGCAGGCGCTGGTCGTCTCGCTCGCCGCCTTGCCCGTGTACGCGTACGGCCGCCGCCTGATGCCCGCCCGCTACGCGCTCGTCGGGGCGGCGCTCACCGTCGCCTCGCCGCTGCTCCTGTACTCCGGCCTCGTGATGACCGAGGTTCTCTTCTATCCGCTGGCCGCGCTCGCCCTGCTCGCGATCGCGCGCGCCGTCGCGACGGCCGCCTTGCGCGACCAGGCGCTCGCGCTCCTCCTCGTCGCCGCCGCGGTGCTGGCGCGCACGCAAGCCGTGGTGTTCGTCGTCGTCTTCCTCGCCGCGATCCTCCTCGACGCCGCGTTCGCGCGCAGCCCCGGGAAGCTGCGCGCGTTCTGGCCGACGTCGGCACTCTGCGCGGCCGCGGCGGTAGCGGCAGCTGCGCTGCCGGGCGCGGTCGGAGCGTACTCGGGAACCTTGCGCGGCGGGTATCCGCTCGCCGCAGGGCTCCGGCTGAGCTTCGACCACCTCTCGCTGCTCGCGCTCTCGACGGGCGTCGTCCCGGCCGCCGCCCTCGTCCTGCTCACCGCACGTGCGGTTCGCGCCCGCGAGCGGGATCCGGCGGTGCGAGCGTTCGTCGCCGTCACCGTCTGCGCCGTGGTCGTGCTCGTGCTGCAGGTCGGATTCTTCGCCGCGCGCTACGCCCCGCACCTGCTCGGGCGCGATCTCGCCGCGCTGCCCCCGCTGCTCTTCCTCGCGCTCGCGCTCTGGCTCTCCCGCCGGAACGCCCGCAACCTCGTCGCCGAGACGGTGGGCGCGTTCGGCGTGCTCTGCGTGCTGCTGCTCGCGCCGTGGAACAGCCTCGCGGCGCCGCAGGCGTTCGCCGACACGTTCGGCGTGATCATTCTCTCGCGGCTGCATCCCCGGGCGCCCGTCGATGTGGTCGTCGTCGTCTCGGTCGTGCTCCTGGCGGCGTTCGTGCTCGTCCCGCGGCGCGCTGTGCTCGCATTGCCGCTGCTCGTCCTCGCCGTCCTGATCCCCGCCTCGGTCGTTGCGTCGAACCAGCTCGCAGGCGCGGTGAACGCCCGGCAGGTCGACGAGCTCGGCTCGACGCCGAACTGGATCGACCGTGCCGCGCGCGGCAAGGTCGTCTACCTGTACGGCGGCGAGCAGTTCTGGAGCATCGTGTGGCAGGAGCGGTTCTGGAACCGCAGCATCGACCGTACCGTCTCGATCCGGCCCGCGCAGGTGCCCGGCCCGATGCCGCAGACGGCGGTCACGGTGCCCCGTGACGGGCACCTACCGATCACCGAGCGCTACGTCGTCGCGCCCGATCGGTTCACGCTCATCGGCGATCCCGTCGCCCATCTGTCGCAGAACGGCCTGGATGTCAGCGGACTCACGCTCTGGCGGCTCGACGGCGCGCCGCGCATCTCGACGATCGCGGGCGGAGTGCAGCCGAACGGCGACATCAGCAGCCCGGCGACGATCAGCGTCTACGACTGCACGGGCGGCCGCCTCGAGCTGACGGTGCTGCCGAAGGCGACCGACGTGCTGCGGATACGCCTGAACGGACGCCTGGTGCTGACCCAGAACATCGCCGGCCTCAGCTCCGCCAACGTCACCGTCGACGTTCCGTCCTCGCGCCGCCCGAGACTCTGCCTGTTCACGATCGTGCCCCACCCCCTGCTCGGGACGACGCGCATCCAGTTCGTCCGGGGGTGACGCGAGATGCGGCCGCTACCCTGCCTCGCCGTGTCTTCGAACCCCATGTCCACCGACCTCGAGCAACGCACCGACCTGCGCAACGTGGCGATCGTCGCCCACGTCGACCATGGCAAGACGACGCTGGTCGACGCGATGCTCTGGCAGTCTGGGTCGTTCCGCGAGAACCAGGACGTCGCCGAGCGCGTGCTCGACTCCGGCGACCTCGAACGCGAGAAGGGCATCACGATCCTCGCGAAGAACACGTCGGTGCGCCTGAACGGCACGAAGATCAACATCATCGACACGCCCGGCCATGCCGACTTCGGCGGCGAGGTCGAGCGCGGGCTGACGATGGTCGACGGCGTGCTGTTGCTCGTCGACGCGTCCGAGGGGCCTTTGCCGCAGACGCGGTTCGTCCTGCGGAAGGCGCTCGAGAGCGACCTTCCGGTCGTCCTCGTCGTGAACAAGATCGACCGGCCGGACGCGCGGGTCGAGGAGGTCGTCAACGAGGTGTACGAGCTGTTCCTCGATCTCGACGCAGACGAGCGGCAGATCGACTTCCCGATCGTCTACACGGTCGCGCGCGACGGACGCGCCGGGCTCGACCCGGACGCGCTCGCCGACGACCTCGGACCGCTCTTCGACACGCTGCTCGAGGCGATCCCGCCGCCGTCGTACGATCCCGCGCACCCGCTGCAGGCACTTGTGACGAACCTCGATGCGTCACCCTATGTGGGCAGGCTGGCGCTGCTGCGGGTGCGCCACGGCACGCTGCGCAAGGGGCAGCAGATCGCCTGGTGCAGAGCCGACGGTGAGATCGAGAAAGCACGGGTCACGGAGCTCCTGATCACGGAGGCGCTCGACCGGGTGCCCGCGGACGAGGCCGGACCGGGTGAGATCGTCGCTCTGGCGGGGCTGCCCGAGGTGACGATCGGCGAGACGATCGCCGATCCCGACGACCCGCGCCCGCTGCCCGTGACCGCCGTCGACGAGCCCAGCCTGTCGATCACGATCGGCATCAACACCTCGCCGCTCGCGGGTACCGAGGGCGACAAGCTGACGGCGAGCCAGGTCAAGCAGCGCCTCGACGCCGAGCTGGTCGGCAACGTCTCGCTGCGCGTTTTCCCCACTGCCCGCCCCGACACATGGGAGGTGCAGGGTCGGGGAGAGCTGCAGCTCGCCGTGCTAGCGGAGATCATGCGCCGCGAGGGCTTCGAGCTGACGATCGGCAAGCCGGAGGTGCTCGTACGCGAGCTCGACGGGAAGCGCCACGAGCCCGTCGAGCGGGTGTCGATCGACGTGCCGGAGGAGTACGTCGGCGTCGTCACGCAGCTCCTCGCGCTCCGCAAGGGCCGGATCCAGCAGATGGTGAATCACGGCACGGGCTGGGCGCGCATGGAGTACCTGGTGCCGGCGCGCGGGCTGATCGGCTTCCGCACCGAGTTCCTCACCGAGACGCGCGGCACCGGGATCATGCATCACGTGTTCGAGGCCTGGGAGCCATGGGCGGGCGA
>JBOGZX010000212.1:0-3728 GCA_050697615.1 Gaiellaceae bacterium | reverse complement strand
GACCCCGGTGACGCTCGGCGGCTGCCTGAACGACGCCGGCTTCCTGGTCACCTCGTCGGGCACCAAGGTCGAAGGGACGACACCCGCCGGCGTGGCGTTCACCCTCACGGCCTACCGCTCTGCCGCTGCTGCGACGCGGGCCGCGTCGAGGCTCAGCTCGCGCACGACGGCCGTCGTCACGACCGGGGTCGTCGACTTCCACGGCAACCCGGCTCCCGGCGCAAGCGTGTCGGCCGCTGAACTGGCGACGATCCGTCGCTGCCTGAAGCAGGCGAAGGCCGCGGGTTAAATTGGGCGCGCCCGCGGCGCGGTGAGGTTCCGAACCGGGTCAGATCCGGGAGGAAGCAGCCCTAAGGATCCCTCACCGGTGCCGCGGACTTAAAGAAGGGCGCATAGCTCAGCGGGAGAGCGCTCGCTTCACACGCGAGAGGTCCCTGGTTCGATCCCAGGTGCGCCCACTGAACTTGGCAGTGGCAAACCGCGCTCAGGCGAGGTCGAGAACGAGCTCGAGCGCCTCGTCGACCATCTGCATCTCGTCGTACGTCAAGTGCGCGACGTTCTCTCCGAGCATTCGTGAATCGACGGCGCCGACCATCTCGCACATCACGCGCGTCGGCTCCTCGGCGATCTCGACCTCGGGGTGGAAGGTCGCTGGCGGAGTCGATGTCGAGGTCGGACAGATGACGATCGTCGACAGCGCGAGGAGATCGTCGGCCTGCACGATCACCGCGAAGCGCCGCCCATGCTGGACGCGTCGCCGGGCGCGCGGCAGCGTGATCGCGTGGACGTCACCGCGGACCACGAAGGTGCTCCATCAGCGCCCCTACTTCTCGCGCCTCCCGGACGTAGGCCGGGTCGTTGACGAGTGCCGCCGCCTCCCCAGCGAGCCGTCTGCGCCGGCGCTCTCGCTCGGCGGTCTCGGTGATCGCTTGACGCGCCGCCTCCGCTCGCGTGACGCCGCGCCGGCGCGCGATCTCGTCGAGCGCGTGCAGGCCGTCGCGGCCGAGACGCAGCGAAAGGGGCGGAGTCGATGACATCGCCCAACTGTAGCGCATTTTGCACTACAGCACAGCGAGTGCGCGCGCCGTGAAGACCTGATCGTTTGCGCACCGCGAAGTTCCGCCCACTCCCCTCCCCCATGGAACCCGGAGCACGCCTTCCGGCGCATCCTCGCGGCATCATGATCCACCGAGCGTGGGCGCAAGGCATTGCGGCGACCGGCGACCGCGCCGCTCGCGCTCAGCGCCATTTTACGAGCGTCTTACACCCACCCGTTTCCATCGACACCGGAACGTCGTTGAGGCACGAGGGCGCGGCCGCGCGGCGTTTTGGGGGAGGGGACCGGCGGCCGCGCCCCGCTTCCCCGGAGTCGAGCGTCCATTCCGCGCCCGGGCCGTTGAAGACTCGTGCCGTGCCGGTACCGCCTGATCGACCGTGAGCGAAACGACCTCGGCCCCCTGGTCTCGGGCGAAGGCGACTGGAAGCCGGCACAAGTCCGTCCGGCGAGAAGTGCGAGGGAACGGCCGGCCTGATCGGAGAGGGCGAAGAAGTCCTGTCGATGCGGGGCGACCCCGCCGTCATCGCCGCGGCGCTGATCGCCGCGGGCACAGCGTGTCGAGCACTACGAGATCGCCGGCTACGGCACGCTGCGGACGCTCGCCGACCGCTCGACCTCGTTGACGCGAGCTCGCTCCTCGACGAGACGCTCGACGAGTAGGCGAAGGCCGACAAGCTGCTCACGAAGCTCGCCACCGGCGGCATCTTCAAGACCGGTGTCAATCAACGCGCGAAGGCCTGATTCGCGCCGCCGTTCTGCGCCTTTACCTTTACCTGCGTTTTACAACCGCGTTACCGTCGTTGTCTTGACCTGCAACGCGATTCGGGAATGCTCAGTCGCAGGAAACCGACTGAGGAGCTGACGAATGCGCAAGATGGTTGTTCTCGTTGTGACCGCGGCGGCGTGCGCGATGCCGCTGGCGGCGCTGGCCGATTCGTCGCCCGCGTCGGCGACCAACGCCAGTCAGATGTGCAAGCAGCTGAAGACGTCCATGGACGCAGCGGCCGCAGGCAGCTTCGCCGCGAAGTACGGCACCAACGCCTCGAAGTCGAACGCGTTCGGCAAGTGCGTCTCGCAGAACGCCAAGACCGCGGGTAAGGACGAAAGCAACGCGGCGCAGTCCTGCAAGACCGAGCGGGCCGCCGATCCCGCGGCGTTCGCCACGAAGTACGGCACGAACGGGAAGGCCGGCAGCAAGGGCGCGGGCAAGAACGCGTTCGGAAAGTGCGTCTCGTCCTCCGTGAAGCATGCGGTCGACGCGCAGGTCGCGACGCTCACGGCCGCCGCGGCCTCGTGCAAGGCAGCCATGAAATCCGATCCGGCGACGTTCGCGAAGAACTACGGGTCGAAGCGGAACGCGTTCGGCAAGTGCGTGTCCGCTCAGGCGAAGGCCAAGCCGAAGAAGTAGTTGTCCCACGGCCGATCGAGCACGGGGAGAGGGTCGCTTCGGCCCTCTCCTCACTCTCGGCGAGAGCGGCCCGCGAGCCGGCATCCGGACGGTACGCGGTTGTGCATCCTTCCAGTTCCCCTATAGGGTCCCACCGGACACCATGCGGATCCTGGTCATCGAGGACGAGCCTCGCATTCTCGGATTTCTGAAGGTCGGGCTCGAGGCGGAGGGCTTTGCGGTCTCCGGCGCCGAAGACGGAGCGCTCGGGCTCGTGCGGGCGCTGAACGAGCCGTACGAGCTGATCGTGCTCGACCTGCAACTGCCGCGGCTCGACGGCCTGCGTCTGCTCGAGGAGCTGCACCGCGAGCGGCCGACGCTGCCGGTGCTCGTCCTCTCGGCGCGGAGCGATCTGCCGACGAAGCTGCGAAGCTTCTCGCTGGGAGCGAACGACTACCTCTCGAAGCCGTTCTCGTTCGACGAGCTCGTCGCGCGCGTCCGGGTACACCTGAGGCGCGCGACGCCCGAGGATTCCTCGACCGTTCGGGTCGGCGGGATCGAGCTCGACCTCAACCGGCGCCGCGCCGTCGTCGACGGCCGCGCGGCCGACCTGTCGGATCGCGAGTTCCGGCTGCTCTACCACCTCGTCTCACACCCGGGCGAGATCGTCAGCCGCGAGCGGCTCCTCTCCGCGGTCTGGGGCTACAGCTTCGACCCCGGCTCGAACGTCGTCGACGTCTGCATCCGCCGCCTTCGCAAGAAGCTCGGCCCCGCCTCCCCCATCGAGACCGTGCGGCATGCAGGCTACCGGCTGGCTGTCGCCTAACAGGCTCGACCTCGCATGGGGCGCGCTCGCCGCGGCCTGCCTCGCCATCATGATCGACTCGCCCTCGTGGGAGACGATCCCGTTCCACGTCATCTGGATCACGCTGACGCTCCTCTACGGGTTCCGCGTCTGGCCGCTCTCGAAGACCACCGCGGTTCTGGGCTGTGTCGTGATCACGACCGGCGTGTCGATCATGTCCGACGCGTTCGCCGGCACCCAGCTCTGGGGCGAGCTGTTCGAGGTGCCGCTGATGTCGATCATGTTCCTCGCGATGGTGTGGCACGCGAGGCGCCGGATGCAGGCCCTCGAGATCGTCGAGGCGCTCGCCGACGAGCGGGCATCGCTCCTCCAGCAGGAGGAGCGTCTGCTGCACGACGTGTCGCACGAGCTGCGGACGCCGGTGACGATCGCGCGTGGCCACCTGGAGCTGCTCTCGCGCCGGCTCGACGGTGAACAGC
>JBOGZX010000211.1:0-2808 GCA_050697615.1 Gaiellaceae bacterium | reverse complement strand
GACGTCGAGTCCGAGCCGCCGCAGGCCGGCGCGTGAGACGCGTCCCCCGAGCCAGGATGCTGCCGACTCCTCGAGGCGGTGCGCCTCGTCGAAGACGACCGCGTCGTGCTCGGGCAGGACGCCGCCCGCGGCCACGTGCGCGAAGTAGAGCGCGTGGTTCGCGATCACCAGGTCGGCTTCCCCCGCCCGCTCGCGCGCCGCCTCCGCGAAGCACGTGGAGACGAACGGGCAGCGCCGCCCGGAACAACGATCGGCGCCGACGGCGAGCTCGGCCCACAGCGCGTCCGACGGCTCGACGTCGAGCTCCGCCCGGTCGCCCGTCCCCGTCGTATCGAGCCAGTACTGCATCGCCTCCCAGGCGCTCCCGTCCCGGCCGCCCGGGATCAGGAACGGCTGGAATCCCTGAAGCTGCCGTCGGCACAGATAGTTCTGGCGCCCCTTCAGGACGGCGACGTCGATCTCGCGGCCGACCGCCGCGGCGGCGAGCGGCACGTCCTTCGCGAGCAGCTGCTCCTGGAGTGCCTTGGTCGCGGTCGAGACCACGACGCGCTGACCGGACTCGAGCGCGGGCACGAGGTAGGCGAGGCTCTTGCCGACGCCGGTCCCCGCCTCGGCCACGAGGTGCTCCCCGGTTGCGAGTGCACGCCCGACGGCGTCGGCGAGGGCTGCCTGCTCGAGGCGGGGCTCGTAGTCGGGCAGCGCGCGCTCGAGCGCGCCGCCGGGACCGAAGACGTCGTCCATCGAGCGGCAAGCGTACGCGACCGAACGGACGTTCCCTCACGTGCTTCGACGTCGAAAAAGCCGCTCGTTGCGGAAATCTGCGGCGGGCACCCTTGACGGTCGCTTCCCCGGACGGGTAGCTTCTCCGCGTCGGATCCGGTAGCTCTTCGGAGTCGTCGGATCCGGCATCAGCTCCGGTAGGTCTTCGGACTCGCCGGGGCTGATTTTTTTTGGATCGTTGGGCTTCTCCCGACCGGTGCGCCTGCGATACTCATGGTTCCACCAGCCAGGAGGCCCCATGGGACTGCTCGACAAGCTGCTCGGCCGCGGCAAGCAGGCTGCGGGTGACATGGCCGGCGATTCGTCGCTTCGGCGCGAAGGCATGCACCAGGAGGCGGAGGGCGCCGCAGCGGATCGCGCTTCGTCGCACGAGGATCTGGCGCAGGCGGAGCGTGAACAGGCCGCCGAGCACCACGCCGAACGCGAGACAGACGCCTGACGGATAGGGCCGCGGCTGCCGTGCGCCGTCCGACGCGATCTCTATCGTCGTTCGGCTCATGGCAGCTGTGTTTCTCCTCATCGGGCTGATCGTGGGCGGCGGCGCCGTCTTTCTCTGGTCGCGCGCCCAGGTCGCGACCGAGCGTCGTTCGGCGGGCGAGAAGCTGCAGCTCGTCCGGGAGGCGCAGGACGGCTGGGAAGAACGCGTCAAGGCCGTCACCGGCGACGCGCTCTCCAGGAGCCAGACCTCGCTGCTCGAGCTGACCGAGGCCAAGCTCGCACCGATCAAGGAGACGCTGACGAAGTTCGAGTCGCAGGCGCGGCAACTCGAGGAGCGCCGCCAGAACGCCGTCACCGCCGTCGGCGAGCAGCTCCGTGCGGTCGCGGAGGGGCAGGAACGGCTCCGCACCGAGACGGGCAGCCTCGTGACCGCGCTGCGCGCACCGCACGTCCGCGGCAGCTGGGGCGAGGTCCAGCTCAAGCGCGTCGTCGAGCTGGCCGGCATGGTTGACTACTGCGACTTTCGCACCCAGGAGAGCGAGCGGGACGACGAGGGCCGCCTCCTGCGCCCGGACATGGTGGTGAAGCTCCCCGGCGGCAAGAGCGTCGTCGTCGACTCGAAGGTCCCGATCGAGGCGTACCTCGACGCGGTCAACTGCGACGACGTCGAGCTCAAGCGCGCGCATCTCGCCCGGCACGCCGCCCAGATGCGAGACCACATCGGCAAGCTCGGCCAGAAGCGCTACTGGCGACAGTTCGACCCGTCTCCCGAGTTCGTGGTCATGTTCGTCGACGAGGGCCTGTACCGCGCGGCGCTCGACCAGGACGGCTCGCTGTTCGAGGCGGGCGCAGAGTCCGGCGTGATCGTCGCCTCGCCGGCCACGTTGATCGGGCTGCTCCGTACCGTCGCCTACGGCTGGCAGCAGGAGACGGTCGCCGAGTCCGCGAGGGCGATCTCGGCGCTCGGCCGCGAGCTCTACGAGCGACTGGGCACGTTCGGCGGGCACTTCGTCAAGGTCGGGCGCGGCCTCGATTCGGCGGTCGCCGCGTTCAACGCGGCGGTGGGCTCCTTCGAGACGCGCCTGCTCGTCACCGCCCGCAAGTTTCCCGAGCACGGCGTCACGAATGACAGGCTCCCGGAGCCGAAGCAGATCGAGCGGAAGCCGGTCCTGCTGACCGCGGCCGAGGTCACACACTCTCTTCCCGACGATCCGGTCGCGCTGCCGCGCGCGGACGCCGACGCGGCATAGATAGGCGCCGGGCTAGAAGCGAAGCAGCGCGGCGATCCCGGCGCCGTCGCCGAGGGCGCCCGGGCCGAGGCTCACGACGGCGCCCCCCTGGATGAGCGTGCGGTGGATCGCAAGGTCGGCGCCGTCGGGCGTCTCCTCGAGCCTGGCGCCGTCCAACGGGCACTTGCCGCCGTCGGCCGAGGCCCGGCCGCAGCGGGGGCAGCGCCAGGCCGTTCGCGACGATCCCTCGAGCAGCAGCGTGTCCACGCGGCCGTCGGACGCGGCGTCGAGCACCTGCTTCCAGCCGGTCGCGGCGCGCTCGCCGCGTCCCCGCGCCTCCTGCCAGCGCTCGAGCGCCTCC